>JACRBO010000223.1 GCA_016219235.1 Chloroflexota bacterium | reverse complement strand
TCCTTTTTTGGAGCGCCGCCGCCCAGAATCTTGCGCGCCATGCGCTCCACCAGATTGGGTTTGTCCAACTGCTCCAGGCCCGCGTCGAAACTGGCAATCGCCCCCATGAAATTGCGCTGCTTGAGTTGCAGCTTGCTGATGGCGGTGTACGTGTCTTTAACGTAGTCTTGCGCGTCCAGCTTCTCAAAGATCACCACCGCTTGCTGATACAACTCCAGCGCCTGCTTGCCATCGTCCCGAGAATCGGCCAGCGCCGCCAGATTGCCCAGCACCTGCGCTTCGCCCATCGGGTCGTTCGAGCCTTGAAATGCGGTGAGGGCTTCTTCAAAAGCAGCGGTCGCTTCGTCGAACTTGGCCGCTTGCCGCCAGCACACGCCACGATTGTTCAGGCATTCGGCTGCTTCTTTCGCGTCACCCGCCGCGACAAACGCCTGGTGGGCCTCGACAAACTTGGCCGCGGCCTCTTCATAGCGCGCGTCGCGGTACAACTTCAGACCTTCGTCTTTGATCGACTTGGCATCCATGCTGGTTTCCTCGCTGAGAATTAGTACGTGATATCCAGAATCGCCGCCGCGATGTTGCGCAGCTGGGCGGTCGTCATTTCCGATAGGCGCTGCGCGACCCGCAGATAGCTGATATTGGTGGGGTGGGTGACAAAGTGGCGGACATCTTCGGGGAGTTCGCCAAACCGATCGAACTGGTGGCGTATCAATTCCTGTTCGCCGATCACGCCCACGCCTTCGTCGATGAAGTAACTCATCGACACGTCCAGCACATCGGCCAATTCTTGCAGCTGCGTCACCGGTACCGGCTTCGCGCCAAATTCGTATTCGGTCAGGCGCTGCGTCGTAAGCCCGAGGAACTCGGCCACGTCCTTGGCCGATTTGCCCTTCTCAACCCGCGCCTTGCGCAGCAGCGCCCCGATGATGCGTTGGCGCAGCTCGACGATTTGCTCGCGCGGCAATTCCGGTTCCTCGGCCACCAGGCGCTCCGGCTTGTCAAAGAACGCGGCCACCGGCGTCTTGAGAAAGTTCGCCAGCAGCTCCAACTCTGGCAGGGACAAATCGTGCCGGCCATCTTCACAAGCCGAGTAGGCGGTCACCGACATAGCCAGCTCGACCGCACAATCTTTCTTGGTTTTGCCGGCTTTCAAACGCGCGCCCAGGATCAGCACCGCCATGATCTTGCGGCGCAGCGCCAGGGCGTCTGTTTTGTTTGAATCCGCCATGCGGACCTCCGCTGAGGTATGGTCTTCACTCGTTGCGCGGATTATACCTTAAACACTGAGCAATGAACAATGCTCGCTGAACACTTCCGACGCTTGAATGACGTTGCTGCGCTCCTTATTAACCGCACCTTGCGATTGAGTAAACCGTCGGGTACAATGAAGTCGCTATTCAATCACTGGAGGATTTTCATGGCAGATTTTCCCGGCAAAGGGACCGTGGCGGTGGTCAAGACCACGCCTCAAACGGTGTTGGACGACTATGCAAAATTGATGCAGCTCGCCAATTATCAGGCAGCGCTGCCCAAAGATAAAGATACGCTGCTCAAGATCAACATCTCGTGGCAGACGTGGTATCCCGCCTGCTCGACTGCGCCGTGGCAGTTGGAAGGCGTGATCAAGACGATGCAGGCCGACGGCTACAACCTGATCGGCGCGCACAACGACACAGTCGTCGTGGACACCGCCGACGGCGAAGCCAATAACAAGCACAAGGTCGTCACCGATCAGTACGGTGTGCCTTGCGTCTATCTGTACAAGCCTGAGGTGGAATGGGTGGAGTACAAGCCCAAGACGCCATTCCTGGTGCTGGACAAGGTTTATCCCGAAGGGCTGTTTATCCCCAAAACCTTCTACGGCAAGAACATCGTGCAGCTGCCCACCGTCAAAACCCACGTCTTCACGACGATCACGGGCGCGATGAAGAACGCCTTCGGCGGGCTGCTCCATCGGAAGCGCCACTGGACGCACGCCGTTATTCACGAAACATTAGTCGATCTCCTGCAAATCCAGCAGGACATTCACACCGGCGTCTTCGCCGTGATGGACGGCACCTTCGCCGGGGACGGCCCCGGTCCGCGCGCCATGCACTGGCACGAGAAGGACATTTTGCTGGCGTCCAGCGATCAGGTCGCCATCGACGCGATCTCGGCCAAGTTGCAAGGCTTCGACCCGATGCAGATTCCGTTCCTGCGCCTGGCGCACGAGCGCGGCCTGGGCATCGCCAATCCGCGCGAGATCAAGATCGAAGGCTACGACATCGAGCAGGAAGTGCCGTGGCATTTCATTCAGACCGACACCTTCGCCAGCAAGGGCCAGAAGCTGATCTATCACGGCCCGTTGAAGCCGCTGGAAGGCTTGCTGCTGCGCTCGCCGCTGGTGCCGTGGAGTTTCTTCGCCAGCAACTTCTATCACAACGTCTACTGGTATCCGTTCGTCGGCCGGCCGCGCGTCGAGGCGGCCTTGCAGACCAGGTGGGGGCAGATGTTCAAGTCTTACGGTGACGGTCAGGTGGTGATGCCGGGCATGGAACCTAAGACGATCAAGCAGGCGGCGATGGGCGCGGCCGCCATCGGCGCGGCGATGCTGGCCTTGCCGTTGATATTCCGGCCGAAGAAATAACCATTTGTAGGGGCGATGCACGTGTGCATCGCCCCTACTTATTATCCCATGAGCGACTTCGCTTCCATCCGCGGCCTGGGCCGCTTAACCGTCGGCGAGATGCGCACCGCCGTGAAAGACGGTGCGCGCTTCATCGTGTTTGAGTACGTGCTGTCGTTTGTCTTCGGCGTGCGGCGGCGCAGCAGCCCGATCTTCTTTGTGCGCCCCGGCGAATCGATCTTCTGGATCGCCCTGCCCTACAACCTGATCACGCTAATCCTGGGCTGGTGGAGTTTTCCGTTCGGGCCGGCGTTTACGATCGGGGCGGTGCGCGATAACCTCAGGGGCGGCCGCGACATCTCCGCCCAGGTCATCGACGACATTCTGGCCGCCGCCGATCGGCAGCTCAAGCGCCAAAAACGCGCCGGGCGATAGATGACACTTGTCACCCCATAATCAGCGCGT
>JACRBO010000006.1 GCA_016219235.1 Chloroflexota bacterium | reverse complement strand
GTCCCCCGGCGGCGTTTCTGCCATGAACCCGCGCCGAGGACGGCGCTGCGCCCAGCGCGCCGCCTCTTCGCGGACACGGCGTGAGCGACTTTGTGAAAGCCGTGATGCATCTATGTGCGAATATTGACGCTTGTCGGAGCGCGTGATACAATCGCGCGCAGTAAGGTTCCAGCGTGGCCGCCCTCGTAGCTCAATGGATAGAGCGCCTGACTTCGGATCAGACGGTTGAAGGTTCAACTCCTTCCGAGGGCATTGAAGTTTCCGCTCAGCGTAACACCACCCGCTCTTTCTTTCGTTTAGTCCCGTCTACCTGTGCGCCCGCGCCCGCCGCACGATCTTGCGCCCGATCCAGAAGGCCGCGCCCAACCCGGCGATGATGCCCGCCCACCGTGCGCCGCCCGTCACCGTCACGATCGGCAGATGCAGGCCCACATAGCGCCGCTCCGGCGTGAAGTACGTATCGATGACGCGCTTCAAATCCGCCGCCGTCACCGCATCGATCTGCGTGGTGTAATCGGGCAGCGGCTCCGCATCGCTTAACGTCAGCGCCCAGTCGGCCAGATAGCCCGCTCGACTGGCGGTATCCTCCATCGACAAAGCCCAGCGGCCTTTCAACGCCGTCTTCGATTGGGCCAAGCGCTCGTCCATGATCTGCCCGTTTTGAAGTTGCGCCAGATGCGCCTCAAAGGCCTGCATGATTTTGGCTTGATTGCCCGGTTCGGCCACGGTGTAGATTTCAAAGTAGCCCGTGTCATCGAACCAGATATTCGACGTCCGCACCGAATACACCAGCCCCTGCTCGTTGCGAATCTCTTTGGTCAGGTCTTCTTCCAGCACATCGGCCAGCACATCCAGCGCCCAGCGATCGACGTGGGTGACGCCAACCGTCCGCGCCCCGATCTGCAAGAATTCCTGATCGGTCGCCAGCGGCCCGCGCACCGTTACTTGCTGCGGTCCCGTCTTCGGCAAAGCAGGCGTCGCCGGTTTGGCCGGCAGCGTGCGCGACGGCCACGCACCGAAATACGCTTCGGCTTGCTGGCGCGCCTGATCGGGCGTGACGTTGCCGACGATGATCAACGCAGCATTCTCCGGCGTGTAATACGTCTCGTAATAGGCGCGCAGCGCCGCCCGATCGATCTTCTCCAGCGAGGTGTCCTCACCGATGACGCGGAAACCCAGTGTCGAATGGGGAAAGATCGCACGCCGCACATCCCGATCGAGTTCGTAACCAAAGCCCAGCCCGTCGAGCGTGTTGATGAGCCAGCCATAGCGCCCGAACTTCTCCTGAAAAATCACCTCGCGTTCCTTATCGACTTTGTCCACCGGAAACGTCGGTCTCACCACGATTTGCGACAACCATTCCAGCGCCGTCGCCACATCTCGATCGGCCACCTGCGCGAAATAGGTCGTGCGATCCAGCGAAGTCCAGCCGTTCCAGTTGCCGCCGCGATGGGTGATCACATCCTTGATCTCGTTCTCGGTCCAGCGCTCGGTGCCCACAAACACCATGTGCTCGACGAAGTGCGAGATGCCATTGTTGGCCTCGAGTTCATTGCGCGCGCCGACGTTCACCACCAGCAGCGCTGTCGCCGAGGTGGCATCCGGGCGCGCCTGCACCCACACGCGCAGGCCGTTGTCCAACCGATAACGTTGCACGCTCAAGGCGGCTGGGTTGACTGAAGTCGGGCCGGGTTGAACGGGTAAGATTGACATGGCGACTCCTATCGAAAGCGCACTGCTGATCAAGAGGCGAAGTAGCATGCTGGCACGCTCATTTCAGATAGTCTGACTGCATTCTCGTTTGGTTTACGGCATAGTCATTCCCGCACGCTTTCGGCGGGAATCCAACGACCTATCGAGCTGGATGCCCGACAGAAACACTCGGGCATGACGTTACGCAGGTTCATGAGCCACGTGAACCGTTGAACTATTCCCGCGTTGGTTCAATCACGAACTGATTGTAGTGTAAACGCAGCGAAAATCAAAACCGCCGCAATCTCCGGTATAATAACGGCACTTAACCATCGGGGCTTCGCCGTGTGGTTGCGTTGGGCACCGAGGCTTACATCAAAGTTGAGGTTTACCGTCATGAACAATCAACGACTCGTCACCGCCGAGATGCTGGAGCAGCTGCCTGAGCCGGCACAGCGCTACATGAATTACACCGGCGTCGTCGGCCAACCGTGGATCGACACGATACGGATCAAATACGCAGGGCAGTTCCGCCGTGGAGTCGATCAGCCGTGGTTGCCGATCGAGGCGACGCAAGTCTACACGACCAATCCGCCGGCTTTCCACTGGAACGCGCGCCTGAAGATGTTCGGCCTGTGGCTCATGCGCGGCGGCGACACCTATCAAAACGGCCACGGCCATATGTTCGGCAAAGTCGCCGGGGTGTTCACCATCTTTGATGCACGCGGCCCGGAAATCGATCAGGGCACTCGGATGCGGTATCTCAACGAAATGACGTGGTTTCCGATTGCGCTGTTGAGCGACTACATCACGTGGCAAGCAGTGGATGATCAAGCATTCGATGTCACCTATACCGATCACGGCCAGAGCGTCACCGCCCGCTTCTTCATTGCGCCCGACGGCCGCCTGATCAATTTCAGCGCCATGCGCTATCGCGAGCACAAAGGGGCTTACACTTACGATCGCTGGGACACGCCGATGACGGAATGGGGTCAACTGGGCGGCCTGAATCTGCCCATCTGTGGGCAAGCCGTGTGGAAGTTGCCCGGTGGCGATCTGCCGTATGTCGACATCAAGCTAACCAAGATCGTTTATAACGAGCCAGTGGAGATCAGTAAGCAGTGATCGGTCAATCGGGTATCGGACGACCAGTTGTCGGTCAACCAGTTGACCAATTACCAATCACCAATTGCCCAACACCAGGCTCGCGTTTTGCCCACCCAGGCCAAACGAATTGGACAATGTCGCGCGCACAGGAACCGATCGGGCCGTGTTGGGCACATAATCCAAATCGCACTCCGGATCGGGCGTTTCATAATTGATCGTCGGATGGATACAGTCGTGGCGCAAGGTCTGCGCGCACACGATCGCCTCCAGCGCACCCGCCGCGCCCAACGTGTGACCGATCATCGACTTGGTGGAACTGATCGGGATTGAGTAGGCGCGATCACCAAACACTTGCTTGATGGCCCGCGTCTCGCCCGCATCGTTAGCTGCCGTCGAGGTGCCGTGCGCGTTGATATAGTCGATGCGATCGGGTGTCAGGCCCGCATCGCGCAGCGCCCAGCGCATCACGCGCACCGCGCCCGCGCCTTCGGGATCGGGTTTGGCGACATCATACGCATCGGACGACGCGGCGTGCCCCAGCACTTCCGCGTAGATGTGCGCGCCCCGATCAAGCGCGTTTTCCAGCCGTTCCAAGATCAAAATACCGCAGCCCTCTGAGAAGATGAAGCCCTCGCGATTCTTGTCAAACGGCCGCGAGGCGCGCTCAGGTTGATCGTTGTACGAAGTCGGCAACGCCCGCATCGAGCAGAAACACCCGATGAGAAAATCCTGAATCGCCGCTTCCACGCCGCCCGCGATCACCACATCGGCCGCGCCGCGCCGGATCAACTCGGCCCCCTCGCCCACCGCTTGCGTGCCCGCCGCGCAGGCCGTAACCACGGTATTCAACGGTCCCAACGCGCGATACTGTTTGCTGATGTGATGGCCGGGCAAATTGCTCAACATGGCGGGCAGCAAAAATGGATTGAGTTTGTCGTAGCCGCGCTGCCGCTGCACTTCCACCGCTTCCGCGATCTTCTCGATGCCGCCGATGCCGTTACCTAAGACGATGCCTGCGCGTTCGGGATCTCTAAAGCCATCGGTCAGCCCGCCGATCAGGCCGGCATCCGATAGGGCCTCGCGCGTCGCGGCCAGCGCAAACTGCGAGGCGCGTGACATGCGGCGAGCCTCGCGGGCATCCACGAAGTCTTTCGGCTCGAAGCCCTTCACCTCGCCCGCGATCTGGCACGGCATCTGGCTGGCATCAAATTGGGTGATGCGCGCCACGCCCGATTGGCCCGCGATCAATCGCGCCCACAAATCGGGCACGTTCAACGCCAGCGGCGAGATCGCGCCGAGGCCCGTAATCACTACGCGAGTTCGAGCAGCATCCATGCTGTGCCTCATCTCAATGATGTGGATTGAATCAGTGCTTCAACGTTGCCTGAAAGAAGTCTAACATGCGTTGACGGTATTCGTCAGGGATCACGAAGGCCCCGCCCACGTGAGGGGCCTGATCGATTTGCCAGACTTGCACGTTGGGGTTGCCGAGCTGCGCGTAGCGTTGATTGGCCCGCCGCTCAAAATCATCCAGCCCGCCGGCCACCAGCCTGATTGGCCGATCGAGTTCCGCCAGAATCTGCGAATAGGCAGGCGGCACAGCGCGCCCCAGTCGCAGTTCGGCCATGTTCAAGATCAGGCCATTGACGAAAGTGGAGAAACTTTCACCCGCGGTCTCGGCCGGCGGATAGTCAGCCAGACGCTGCACCTGTACGCCGTCCGCCCAGATCGCCGCGATGCGATCGGGGGCCAGATAGGCCGCGTTCAACGCGATGTGCCCGCCGCGTGATAATCCTACCACCCCAATCCGATCTGCATCGACTTCCGCGCGCGCTTCCAGATACGCGATCACGGCCAGCAGATCATCGCCGTCCTGCCAGCCCAGCGTGCCCAGGTCGCCCGTCGATTCGCCCTGCGCGCGTTGATCGTACAGCAGCACACCATAGCCGGCAGCGATCAACTCGCGAGCGTACCAGGCCGTACCGCGTCGATCGCCGCGCCCGCCATGCAGCAGCACTACCATCGGGCCGGGCGCAGTCGGCGGCGGCACATACCAGCCTGCCAGCACGATGTTATCCGGGGTGCGAATCGAGACGGTATCGTACGTGGCTGCGCCGTAATCGAGCGGCGTCTCGCAACACACCGGGTGCGGATCGGGCCGCGTCTCGACGAGGACATACGCGAACGGACCACAGACGAACACGGCCAGCGGCATCTCCAGCACCACCGTCAACAGAATTCGGCGGCGATAGAGCCAGTGACGTGTACCCAATCGTCCGCTGGCCGCCTCGATCGAGCCACCCAGCCCCAGGCCCACCACCCCGCCGATCAACACGCCAGACAGCAAGTCTGACACGTAATAGCCGATGAGAGCGCCAAGCACGATGCCGCACAGCGCGTTGAACAGTGGAAAAACCAGGCGACGCAACGGCACCCTCCCCTTAAACAGAGTCTTCAATCATAGCCGGACAAAATTGTATGCTAAATCGAGATGACGGGCAAGAGCGACGTGCGTCGGCTTAGTCGGCGTTGGCCGACTTCGCGTACCTATCGCTGCGACTTCAAGTCGCCGGCTCTGTTGCAATCAGGTACAATCATCTTGCCGTAGAAACACACAAAGCCATATTGGAGCAGAGCGGGCTCCCACGCCCGCGTATCCGGCGGCGCATTTGCACCGCGCTGCGGAGCAGTGCAGGTGTGAGGAGCCGCCTCTGAACGATTTGCCAGGGGAGAAAGTCATGTCACGTTCGATAAAAACCATCATCGAGCCGCAATCCGTCATCGAAGGTGCGGATGTCAGACTGCAGCGGTCCTTCGGGCCGCATCGCTCCAATCTGTATGATCCCTTCCTGCTCTGGGATCACTTTGCCTTCAATGATCCGCGCGAAGGCCCCATTCAGGGCTTTCCCATGCACCCGCACCGCGGCATCGAGACCGTCACCTACATGCTCGACGGTGCGGTGCATCACCGCGACAGTCTGGGCAATGCGGGCCTCATCGGCGCCGGCGATGTGCAGTGGATGACCAGCGGGCGCGGCATCATGCACGAGGAACTGCCGCGCCGCGGCCCCACGGGCATCATCGCCGGGTTTCAATTGTGGGTTAATTTGCCCGCCGCCCTCAAGATGAGCACACCGCGCTATCAGGAAGTCAAAGCGTCCACCATCCCCGTCGCGCAGCGCGCCGACGCGACGATTCGCGTGGTGGCTGGTGAGATCGACGGCGTGCGTGGCCCGGTGACGGACATCGCCGCCCAGCCGATCTATCTTGACGTGACGCTGCAACCGCAAGCGACGTTTACATTGGCCGTGCCGCAGGACCACACCGCCATCGCCTATGTCTTTGAGGGTGCGGGCTGTTTCGGCGCAGACGACCAATCGGTTGAAGCCGTCCGCCTGATTGTGTTTGCCGGCGGCGATCAAATCAATGTGAGTACCGATACCGGCGTGCGCTTTATGTTGTTCGCCGGCGCGCCGTTCCGCGAACCGATCGCACCGTATGGCCCCTTCGTGATGAACACCCCCGCCGAGATTCAGCAGGCCATTGCCGAGCTGCGGGCGGGTACTTTCATCCAAGCCTAGACGCCCCCCCTCTCCCGGAAGCACGCTGTTTGCTTCGGGAGAGGGGGTGAGGCAGCATTTCAACGCCCTAATACTTAGTAACGCAGTCGAAACGTAACGCGCCTCAAAACTGAGTATCATAAAGGGTGGCAGCCAGCGAGGCGCACCCGTGATCGATCCATTTATCGGCAAGACCATCAGTAGGTATGAAATCGTAGAACACATCGGCCGGGGAGCCACCGCCGATGTGTATAAGGCGTATCAGGCCACCCTCGACCGTTACGTCGCGATCAAACTGCTCCATCCGTTCCTGGCTGAAGACACAGACTTTTTAGGCCGTTTTCAGCGCGAAGCCAAGGCGGCCGCCCGCCTGCGGCACCCCAACATCATTCAGGTTTACGACTTCGATGTGATTCAGGACGTCTATTACCTGGTGATGGAATTCATCGACGGCATCACCTTAAAGACCGCCATTCAAGGACTGTCGGCGCAACAACAGGTCATGGCGCTGGATGAGGCCGTACGTGTTGCACGCTGCGTCGCCACCGCACTGGCCTACGCTCACAGCCGCGACATGATCCATCGCGACATCAAACCCGCCAACATCATGCTCGATCGCGAGGGACAAGTGATGCTGGCCGACTTTGGCACGGCCAAGATTCTGAGCGGCGGCCAGCACACGGCCAGCGGCGTCACCACCGGCACGCCCGCCTACGCCTCCCCCGAACAGGTCATGGCCCTGCCCGGCGACCGGCGCAGCGACATTTACTCGCTGGGCGTGGTTTTCTTCCAGATGGTTACCGGCCAGTTGCCGTACGATGCCGATACGGGTGTGGCCGTCTTCTTGAAGCACCTGACCGATCCCATCCCCAGCCCGCGTGCGATCAATCCCGCCCTCTCGCTTGATGTCGAAACGGTTGTCTTTCGCGCGATGGCGAAGAAAGCCGAGCAACGGTATCAAACCGCCGATGAGTTCATCGCCGATCTCGATCGGATCAGCGGCGGCCACACGGTCTCGGAACAGCCCGCCAGACCGCTCGACACCACCCCGCTGGATATCGATCGATATCTGGCCCGGTTCGCAGGCGAGCCATCGGCCATTGACACGCCGCTCAGCGCCACACCCGGCAGCGCGAATCGCGCACCGGCTGCCACGCCGCCGCTTGATGAATCATTCCAACTTCCGCCCTACACCCTCTCGCCCGGCAATGCCATCACCGAGCCGCATGAACTGCCCGCCGCCTGCTACCTCGATTGGGCGCGTGCTGTCAATCACTTTACCCGGGGCTACATCACCAGCTGGCTGCGCGAGGGTGTAACCCGCCTGCGCGCCGCGCACCAGCACGGCCTGGCTGACGATCTGGAGGTCATCGCCAGCGGCGCAGAGGGTCTGATCCAACGGATCACGCCCGGTGACGAATTCGCCCGCAACACCGCGCTGGAGGAATTTCTGCTCTCGCTGGGCGCAACGCCGCCGACATTGCACGTGTCGCCCGATCGGTTGGAGGCAGCCCCGCTGGGCACGGAAGAAACCGGGGAGCCGTTGACCGTGATCATCACCAATCGCGAACACGGCTATTTATTCGGGCAAGTGGTTAGTCAGGTCACCTGGCTGACAGCCGAGACCCAGCGCTTTGGCTGCGCCGCCGGTGAACATTGCACCATCAACCTGCTGCCCAACGCGCATGGCCTCAGCGCCGGCCGCATCGAGACGGGCGCGGCCATCAGCGTGCGCAGCATCGGCGGCGATAAGCGCCTGCCCGGCCGCATCGATATTTTGCCGGCGATCTTGCAGACCGACACACCCTCGATCGAGTTTGGCGTAGTGGGTCAGGGTGCTTTGTCAACCGCCACCGTCACGTTGACCAATCGCGGCCAGGGCTGGCTGCTGGGCGAATTGCGCAGCCAGTATCCGTGGCTAACGCTGCAACCGGTGCAATTCCAACTCGCCAGCCGCGACAGCCTGACCGTCACGGCCACCGCCGATCCGCAGACATTGCCGCTGGGCGCCGCCGCCTTCGATCACGCCGTGATCATCGATAGCAATGGCGGCCAGCAAATATTGGGCGCAAACCTGCGCGTGCGACCGCCGCGGCTGCGTCTGGAGCCTGAGACTATCGATCTGGGCACACTTGATCTGGCCGTCTCGCGCACGCCACGCACCGCCGATCTCAAGATCAGCAACAGCGGGCTGGGTGTGCTGATGGGTGTGCTGACCTCGGACACGGAGTGGCTGACCGTACAACCGACGGCCTTCCGATGCGCCACGAACGAAACACAGATCGCGCGTGTGATCACCGGCAAACTGAGGACGGGCACGTATCAGCGGGCCGTCCACCTGATCTCCAACGCGGGTGATGCCACGCTCAAGATCGATCTCGACGTGATCTTTTCGCTTGAGCCAGAGACCGTGCTGATTCCGGCCGGCCCCTTTAAGCGCGGCAGCAAGGGCCGTAACGAAGATGAACCGGCCACCAACTCGATCGATCCACACGTGCGCAACAGCAAAGACGCCCCCCTGGCCGAGCAGCCCCAGCGCGAAGTCGTGCTAAGTGCATACGGACTGGGCAAATATCCGGTTACCAACGCACAATACGCCGCCTTTGTCACGGCGCTCAATCGCCGCCCGCCCGCGCATTGGATCGATGCCGCGCCGCCGCCGGGCCTGGAACATCACCCCGTCGTCAACCTCACCTGGAACGATGCGGCGGCCTACTGCATGTGGCTCAGCGACATCACGGGCAAGACCTACCGGCTGCCGACTGAAGCACAATGGGAGAAGGCGGCGCGCGGTCCTGCGACAGGCTCAAGCGATGGTCGATTGTTTCCGTGGGGCAATCGCTGGGACCGCACTCGCTGCAACACACTGGAAAGCGGCGTGCGGCAAACCACCCCGATCGGATCGTACAGCCCCGACGGCGACAGCGGGTACGGCTGCGTGGATCTGGCGGGCAACGTGTGGGAATGGGCGCTCGACTGGT
>JACRBO010000219.1 GCA_016219235.1 Chloroflexota bacterium | reverse complement strand
TCACTGCGGGCGACTCAGGCCGGACACCTATGGCAAGTGATCACCAAATTCGGAATAGAGCCAGTCCAGGTCGTCAGCCCGATCGACGCGGTAGACGCCGCCAGTGCCGGCGCAGTTGCCGTTCAGACCATAGGACGTAACCCCGGCGAGGACGTTGGATGTGCCGATGAAGTTAGGCCCGCCAGAGTCGCCAAAGCAGGTGCCGCCCGTCGCGTGGTTGTTGGAGAGCAACAGCGAGAAATCGCCCGTGAAACCCGGCGCATTGATCTGGAGCAGATGGGGATGTGCCACCATGCGCACCCGGACGTTGTTCTCCTTCCAGGCTGCCGCATCAGGGAAACTTTCCTGAAGGCCGTAGCCCACCGCCGTGAAGGTGACATCTTGGTGGCCGCGACGCCGCGCCAGCGAATCGAGTACGTCCAGCTCCGGCAGTGCACCGTAACTGGCCTTGACTACCGGCTCGTCCAACACGACCACACCCAGGTCGAAGCGGAAGAAGGCATTCGGGTCATAACTGGGGTGCGTATACGGTGTGCCACCGACATCCCCAGTGTTAGGATAACCATTGGCCGGAATGCCCGACTCGACATCGGCGTCAAACCAGATTTCCACATGCGCCGCCGGGGCCTCCGTGCAGTGGCCGGCGGTGAGGAACAACGTGGGCGACAACAGCGTGCCGCTGCAGCGCCACAACGGGGCGCCGCCGGCTGTCTGGGCGACCATCAGCCCCACGTAAGGATGGCCGTTGCCATCCGGTTCGCCGTCGGTAACGGCTGCCGCCGGGGCCACCATAATCAACACCAACGCAACGGTAACAACCAGAACCAAGAGTTTCACACGCATTTTAGCCTCCAGTAAATGTAGATGTTCGCTCCACTGCTTGAAGAAAATTGGCTGCTTCGTCGAATGGCAATCTCCTTAGTGGCTGTTTCATACATCGAATGTCGCCGATTCATTCCCGTCTTTCTTACCTGATGGTTAAACCGATTACCCCGTCCGACAGGTACGAAGTAGTTGTAAGAATCTTGTCAAAACATGGAGGCAGATCGTGGTTTTCGTTCAGCAGTACCAGCGGATGCCTGTGGTAAACTTGCAGCCGAGAGTCCGTAGAACGGGCAGCCCTATACTGAACCATCAAAGACAATCTTCAAGGAGTTGCCATGTTGCGGCGGCTGATCTCGGCCACAATTTTCATCGCATCAGTTGTCTCGCTGTTACCAATCGGAGCGGCCCAGGCCCAGGCCACGCCCGCGCCGACGCAGGTCGTCGTACCCGGCACGCATCAATCCGAGTTGGGCTGCTCCGGCGACTGGCAGCCCGATTGCGATAAGACCGCGTTGACCTACGACGCGCAATCGGATGTATGGATAGGCGAATTTGAAATTCAGTCCGGCAACGATCAAGACGGCAAAGGCGCGCGTTACAAAGTGGCGCTCAACGGCAACTGGAGTGAGAATTACGGACAGAAAGCCCAGCAAGGCGGTTCGGACATTCCGCTAATTGTGACCGCACCGACGAAGGTGAAATTCTATTACGATCACAAGACGCACTGGGCGACCGATAATTTTAACTCGCTCATCGTCACCGCGATCGGCGATTTCCAGCGCGAACTGGGCTGCGCCAACGACCACGACGCTGCCTGTTTGCGAGCGTGGCTGCAAGACCCGGAAGGCGACGGTCAATACGCCTTCATCACCACTCAAATCCCGGCAGGCACTTACGAGTTAAACATGGCGATCAACGAACAGACCGATGAAGTGTACGGGCAAGACGGGCAACCCGGCGGCGCTGCGATTCCATTCACGGTGAAGGCCGACGGCGACGAAGTCTACTTTGGTTTCGATGGAACGACCAAGACAATCACGATCAGCACCGAGGGCGCGCCGCGCGGCAGTCTGGGTGCGGCCATGGCCCACTGGCTCACGCGCGATACGATCGTATGGAACGTGATCGGCTCGCCCAAATATAGCTACGCGCTGCACTATGATCCATCCGGCGCAATGAAGTTGGGCACACAAGGTATCGAAGGTGGGCAGACCATCTCGTTGACCTTCACCAGTTCCGGCCCCGGTGCGGCCATGCTGAAAAAGTTCCCGCATCTCACCGGTTATTCCACGCTGAAACTCGACGCGACCGATGTGGCCAAAGTGCCTGAGATTCTCAAAGGCCAGATCGCCGTCACCGCGCGCGATCAAAACGGCAAGTTGATCGATGCCACAACGCTGCAAATCCCCGGCGTGCTCGATGAGCTCTTCACCTATGACGGCCCGCTCGGCGTAACGTGGGCTGGCGACAAGCCCGTGCTGCGCGTGTGGGCGCCCACCGCCCGATCGGTCAAGCTGCACCTCTACGACGATGCGACCACCACCGCCGACGCCGTGATCGCGATGACGCGCGCTGATCAATCGGGGGTGTGGACGGCCATCGGCGACGCGAGCTGGACAGGCAAATACTACCTTTACGAAGTTGACGTGTATGTTCGATCGACCGACAAGATCGAACGGAACCTCGTCACCGATCCGTACTCGTTTAGTTTAGCGGCGAACAGCACGCGCAGCCAGATCGTCGATCTGAACGAGGCGGCCCTGCAACCGCCCGATTGGACGCAGCTGACCAAACCGGCCCTGAACGCGCCCGAAGACGCCGTGATCTACGAATTGCACATCCGCGATTTCAGCATCCTTGATCAGACTGTGCCCGAAGCCGAACGCGGCACGTTCAAGGCCTTCACCCAACTCAACTCGAACGGCATGCAGCACCTCAAGCGGTTGGCTGATGCGGGACTCACGCACGTTCACCTGCTGCCCGTCTTCGACATCGCTACGATCGAAGAGGACAAGGCGAAACGCGAAGAACCCGACAGCGCCGAACTCGCTTCATTCCCCGGTGATTCTGATCAGCAGCAAGCGCTGCTGGAACCGTTGCGCGATAAGGACGGCTACAACTGGGGCTACGATCCGTATCATTACACGGTGCCGGAAGGCAGCTATGCCACCGATCCGAACGGCGCGCCGCGCATCGTCGAGTTCCGTGAAATGGTGCAGGCG
>JACRBO010000218.1 GCA_016219235.1 Chloroflexota bacterium | reverse complement strand
CATCAACGAAGGTCCGCATCCGTTCACGGTTGATGTCGAACGCTTCGACACCGGCGAACGCGCCGAACCCAACGCGATCTTGATCGGTGCGGCGCAATCGTTCGTGATGCTGTCACTCGATCCGGCGGCGCGATCGATCGGTCCCGGCAATGCCGCCATCTTCAATGTGACCGTGCGCAATCTGGGCGATCAACCCGCCACGCTCGATCTCACCGTCGATGCGCCCGCGAACTGGCAAAGCGCGCTGACGCTGTACGGGCAGAGTGTGAATCAAGTGACGATTGCGCCCGCCGGGTTCAGCACGCTGAATCTGCAACTCGCGTTGACGCCGCCGGATACCGCCGCAACGGGTGCGTACACTTTCACCGTTTCCGCCAGCAGTGCGGGCTCCCACGCCCGCGGCTACGGCGGCATGGGAGCCGCCTCTGCTGTGGGTGTGAACGCCGCTCAATTCAGCGTGGTCGGCACCGTGCAAGTCGTCAATCGCGGCGTGCAAGTAGACATCGTCTCCGGCCCGGCGTCGATCTTGCCCGGCGCGAATGGCACGTGGCAAGTGTCGGTGAAGAATGTCGGCGCACAAAGCGACACGTTTGATCTCAGCGCCTTCGGCCCGCTCAGTCTCGGCGGATCGATCACGCCCAACAGCGTGACCCTCGCGCCGGGCGCATCGCAGACGGTGCAGTTGCAGGTCACGGCCAGCACAGAAGCGCAAGCGGGGACGATGCTGCTGGGGGCGCTGGCCCAATCGCACAGCGACAGCACCGTGCGCGATGAAGATGCAATCGAAGCGCAGATCGAAATCGTGCGGGCGGCGACGGCGACGTGGCAGCCCACATCGCTCAGCATCTTGACCAGTACGGTGGGGGTGGCAAACTTATCGATCGAGAATGCGGGCAACATCGAAACGACGTTTGATGTGGCGTTGAATTCGATCGCGCACGTGACGGCGACCTTGCCTTACACGCAAGTCGTGCTGCCGCCGAATGGACAGGTCGCGCTGCCGCTGCAAGTCACCAGCGATCTCACGGGGACGTATCAGATCATCGCGACGGTGACGGGCGGCGCATCGCCGGTGCAGGCCAATCTGCCGCTCAACGTCAACCTGACGCCGCGCCTGATGTATCTGCCGTTGATTGCGAATAACGCTGTGCCGGAGGTGGGGCGGCTGTACCTGCCGCTCGTGCTGAAGTAGGCGAGTAACAGTTTCACGTTCACCGGCCCAGTCGCACAACTACGACTGGGCCGGTGTTTTTCATGGATGTAGGCCACCCATAACCGCGCTGGCTGCACTCGCCCATCGGGTGGGCGGCCAGCAGTGTCGTCAGTGTATTGACTATGTTGACTGTGCTTCGGCGTGTCAAAGAATCCAGACCAAAATTGGTACAAAAGTCCTCAATTTTCCTGCCAGGCGTATCTGTGTCTTGTTCGGGTCGGTGTAACAAGTAGGGTTGGGGGCACTGAGCAACAACCATTCCGGAGGAAAAATGAAACTAACGAAATTGATGTTGTCCATAGCGGGCGGCCTGGTGTTGACCGTCTTGATGGCTGGCCTGACGTTTGCCGCACCAGCGAGTGCAACACAGCTGGCACGGCCGTCGATGCTTGATCCGACGATCACGCCGACAGTCACGCTTACGCCCACTGTTCCTTACACGCACCCGGTTGCATCGGCGCTCTCGCTGTACTTTCACCTGCCGTACACCGAAGTGATCGCCCTGCATGAAGCTGGCGTCGGCTTCGGTGTGATCGCGCGCGCCTATATGACTGCGAAAGCGTCCAACGGCGTGCTGTCGCCGACGCAGGTACTGGAGATGTTCCAGTCCGGCCTGGGCTGGGGCCAGTTCAAGCGGCAGTATGGCATCCACCCCGGCGGCAATGGCCTGGGCGGAATCATGAGCGGGCGTGCTGCGCCGCTGCCCACACCGACGGCGGTGCCGGGCACTGACTCAAGTCCGAATCGCAAGCCTGCGCTAAACTCCTTAGGACCGACGAATCCGGCGTCATGTCCCGGTAATAGTTGCAACGCACCCGGCCAGAATAAGCCGGGCAAACCGCCCAAGAAGTAGCAATCTCAATCAGCATTAGTCGGCCCAATCAAACGCGCCTCATTCGAGTCATCGAATGAGGCGCGTCGCTATGTACTGCGGCTGATCATTGGGTGTTAGACGTTGGAGTAGATGTTGGAGAACACATTACCAATCGCCGGGCCGAGCAGGGCCAAAATAACGATCACGACGATCGCCACCAACACTAAGATCAACGCATATTCCACCAGGCCCTGGCCGTCTTCTCGTGGCAGGTACAACATGGGTATCACCTCCTTTCATTTCTTAGTCGGGGTTTTGGGCGTATAGAGATAGGCGCCGTCAGGCAGCGGCTTAACCTGCTGCACGTCGATGATGAGCATGTTCTGCATGCAGGAACTGCTCGTCTTGTACGGAATGAGATCAGACACTGGCTGATCCTTGTAATAGACCTGGATGAAACCCTCAATCACTTTAGAGCGCGCATCATACTGCACCATCCAGCCGGACTCACCAACCGCCGGATACGAACCCGCCGCTGCGCCTTTCTCGACCGGGCCGGTGACGCGCATGCCCAGCGTTTCACCGACTAGCGGGTCGCCCCGTCGATCAAAAACTCGCCCGGTGATGCCCGCCCAACTGCAGCCTTCGCCAGTGATCGAGTTGGGCAGATAGGTCATGTTAATCATGATAAACGGGTTAGGATTGGGCGTGCCGGTAGGCCGCAAGGTCCAGGCTGGGGCGACGTGGCCCGCCGGGATCGGCGTGGACGTCGCCCGCCAAGTCGGTGTTGGCCGTGGCGTAGGTGTAGGCGTAGTCAATATATCGGCCTCGGTATACAGTTTCAGAGCTTCGGCCTTTTGCGCTTCGGTGACGGCCACGCGCCGCGCCTCACGGAACCGGTCGCGCGCCGAGAACGGATCGCCTTTAGACATGAACATATTGCCGGTCGTCACGTACGCCTCATACAACCATTGTTGGACTTTGCCGCCAAAATAAGCCGGCGCTTGCTCATACACCAGCGATGTTTTCTGGATTACCATGTCCCACTGTTTAGCCTGATACGCCGCCGCACTGTCCACAAACGTCAGTGCCAGCCGCCGCGCCGCATCGGCCTGCGCATCCAGCGGGCGCACCGTCAACGCTTGTTCATACAGGCCAATCGTCGACTCCACCGCCGCGACGGTAGACGCTTGCTTCAACTGACCATCGGCCAACTGCATGTAAACGCCATACAACGTGACGGCGATTTCATCGGGCTTGAAGCTGCGATTGGCCGCGCGGATCGCTTCGTAGGCGCGCGCCGCCTCCAGCAGTTGCCCGGCCTGTCGCAAGCGTTCGGCCTCGACATATTGGTGGCCCAACTGTTCGGTCGATTTGATCTGCGCCAACAGGCTGTTGGTGTCGCGGTAATTGGGATCGAGTGTGCCGATCTCTTCCAGCAGTCGTGTGGCGACAGCTTGATCACCGTTGTTCAAAGCCTGTGTGGCCTGCGCGTATAGCTGCGCCACCCGATCGAGTTGTTGCGCGCGCTTCAGGCCCGCGCTGGCGGCTTGATCGTCCGGCGCTTCAGCCAAGATCGTTTGATAGGTCTGTGCGGCATCGGCATATTGGCCGGACGCGATCTGCACTTCGGCGGTCTGCCGTAACCGATCGAACTTGGCTAAACGCGCGGTCTCCGCTTGCGCGGGCACGATCCACGCCTGATAAGCCAAGAAGATCGCCACACCAATGCCGACAATAGTCAACAGCACGATCAAGCGCGAAGCGAGCGTCACCCACCCCGATCGCGTCTGTGCCTGCGCGCTACGCTCCAGGCTGGTGCCGGCCGCGGCGCGCAGGCGGGCCGTATCCAGAAACTGCTTGACGCGCGCCTCGTCGGGGTGGTTCACTTGCAGCTGCGTGAAGCACGCTACCGCTTCTGACCATTGGCCCAGCCCGAAATGTTTAAGTCCCTGTTGATACAGCGGATCGTTATCCATGCGGTCGCTTCCTTGTCGAACAGCCTAACCCCCGCCAATCGTGCTGAACGTCTCCATAATCAATGGAATGGCCGGCCCCAGCAGCACGGCCAACATCGACGGAAAGACCAGAAAGACCAGCGGAAAGAGCAGCTTAATCGCGGCCTGATGCGCCAATTCCTCGGCACGCTGCCGGCGGATCGTGCGCAGCTGATCGGCCTGCACGCGCAGCACTTTGCCGATGCTCACGCCCAACTCGTCGGCCTGAATCACCGCCGCGATCAGGTTGGACATCTCGGTGAGTTGGATGCGCTGCGCGGCCGACATCAAGGCTTCGCGTCGAGTGCGACCAAAGCGCACCTCCGTCAGGATGCGGGCAAATTCATCGGTCAGCGCGTTGCGCCAGTATTCGCCCACGCGGCGCAGGGCCTGATCAAAACTCTGCCCGGCTTCGGTGCATACGACGATCATATCCAGCGCGTCGGGCAGCGCCCGCACGATCGTGCGTTTGCGACTG
>JACRBO010000217.1 GCA_016219235.1 Chloroflexota bacterium | reverse complement strand
GCCCACAGGCCTATGCCGCGCTGGCGACCGTGCTGAACACCGCCAAACGCCACGGCGAAAACGCCTTCGCCAAATTGGTGCACTTGATGGGCAAACCGATCTTGCAGTACGTGACACCTTCAACCCCGTGAATAGTTACGATTTCATTAGTACGCGCCCTTCCGAAACTCGATGACTTCGCCGGTGGCCCGATCGATCACGGCGATGTCGCCCAGGCCGCAGCAGTTCAGAAAGACCCACACCACACCCCGATTATTCTGTGTCTGCTCTTCGGTCCGTTTGATGTGATACGTCGCCGGATCGGCGGGCGCGACGTTCAATTGCCGATCGCGCACGTAACGGCAGATGGTGTTCAAATAACCGTTGGGATCGTCGGGACGCGCTGGACAATCGGCTGTGACGGGCCGCTGGCTGACGACGAAGGTCGCTACATATCGTTCCGGCGCGACCGGTGTGCCGGGCCATTCCGGGCGCGGCGTCAGGTCTTTCAGCGTCACCTCGTAGTCGAGGTAAAACAGCCGATCGGTGGGATACGGATCCGATCGGGTGCTCAGCGAATGCGCCAACTCTGGTTGATCGCGCCCGGAAACCACTACACCTATCGTCGCACGTCCGATCCACACACAGTTGACCCGGGTGGGGCAGCGCGAATCTTCGGCCACGCCCTTGAAGCGCAGGGTCAGACCCTCACTTGCCAGCGAGATCGATTGGCCCCGCGCCACAGTGAAGGCTTGATCGAGCGCGGCCTGGATGGTTGGCGCAGGCTGCGCGGGCGTGAAGATCGGATCAGGCGTCAACTCCGCCGGGGGCTGGCACGCCGCGCCGAGCAGCAATGCACTCAACAGGCTGATGACACGTCGCTTCATTTCTGTTTGACCTCGTCCATCGTCGCAGCCGGTAATTCAGCGATCGCGGCGCGTTCATCGGCCGCCTGATCGGGTGCAGGTGCGATCGGTTCGTTCGATTGATCTGCGCCGTCGATGAGCGTGTATTCCACTGCTGCTTCACTTTCACTGTGCGTAATCGTCAGCGAGATGATTTTGGTGGTGGTGACGGTTTTTTGAATGACATGCCGCATGCTGATCGGTCTCCGGCAATTGATGCGCCGCCTGCCTCACCCCCGGCCCCTCTCCTGAAATCAAAAACCGATTTCAGGAGAGGGGAGTGGCTGGCCCCCCTCTCCAATCGACTGCTGTTGTCGATAGGAGAGGGGCCGGGGGTGAGGCGCATTCTTACTCTAACATTCATCCCCGCAGTAAAGTTGACATTTCTTGCCAAATCCCCCGTGACTGATTAGAATGTGGCGCTATGCCAACCCCCACCGCCCCCCGGACCGTTGGAGACTTGCTGAAGTTTTTGCGCCGCCGTGCGCGATTGACCCAGCGTGAACTGGCGCTGGCGGTGGGCTACACCGAAGCCCACGTTTGCCGCCTCGAAAAGAATCAACGCCCGCCCGATCTCACGACGATTGCGGCGCTGTTCGGCTCTGCGCTGGATCTGGAGGATGAGCCGCAGACGATGGCGCGCCTGCTGAAACTGGCCGCCGCCGCGCGCGACGAGCGCCCCGTCACACACGTGACCGTCAGCGAAACCACCATCCGCCAGGAAGTCATTGAAGAGTTGGGCACGCTGGAGGATATTCCTGCGCTGCCGCCGCATTACGTGCCACGGCCCGAATTGCAGCGGCAATTGCACGCGGCGCTGCAACACGATCGCCACGTCATGGTCAGCGGCTTGCCCGGCATGGGCAAAACCACGCTGGCCAGCAGTGTGGCTCGCGCCGTGGCGCAGGCGATGCCCGTTTTCTGGTTGACGTTCCGGCCCGGCCTCACCGCGACATTTGAGGTGATCGTCCGTCAGTTAGCGCTGTTCCTGCTGGCGACGTGCCAGAGCGGCATACTGCCGCCGCAACTGCGCGATCTGGCGCGGCCGGCCAGCGGCGGGACACTGCCGCCCGATCGGCAACTCACGCTGATCGGCGCCGCACTGGCCCGGCAACCGGTGCTCTTATGCTTCGACGAGGTGCAGACGATCAGCGCCGACGACTCGATCGTGGCGCTCTTCCGTCTGCTGCGCGGCACGCCCGCGCAGATCATGTGCATGGGGCGCGAGGCGGCGGTATTGCCTGGTACGCCCACGCTGCGCCTGAACGGTCTGGAACCCGCCGAGGCCCGTCAACTGATCTCGCAACTGGATTTCACACTTGCCCCCGCGCTGCTGGAGCGGTTGCTCATCAAGACGGCGCGCAGTCCCATGCTGCTGCGTCTGACGGCCGGTCAACTGCACGATTCAACGGTGGACGCCCGGAACTTTGTCGATCGGTTGGACACGCAGCCGCAGGTGGCCGCGTATCTGGTGGATACGGTGCTGCGCGATCTGTCGGCGGGCGCGCGCTGGCTGGCCGATCTGATTGCAGTCTTCCGCCAGCCGATCGATCTGTACGACGAAATGTTGATCGAGTTGATCGCGCCGGCCGGGGGGCCGACACCGCTCGATCGGGCGCTGGCGGAATTGCAGCGCCGTCACCTGATCGATCAACCGCGCGAAGCGGCGCTGCATCCGCTGGTGCGCGATCATCTGTACACGGCGCTCGCCATCGATCCGGGGCATAAGAAACAACTGCATCTGGTGGCCGCGCAGTGGGCCGAGTGCCACAGCGGCGATCTGGTCGAGACGGCCCATCATTACACGCGCGCCGGGCGACTGGCGCAGGTGGCGCAGGTGCTGGTCGATCAGAGCGAGGCGCTGTTCAATCGCGGGCAGGCGTTGGCGGCGGCCGAAGTCATCGACGAAGCGCTGGCGCAGGCGCGGTTGCGGCGCGGCTTTTTGCCGGCGGCGCTGCGGCAGTTGTTGACGGCGCGCGGCGATGTGTTGAAGGGCACGCGGCGCGCGGCGGAGGCCGAAGCCAGTTACCGCGAGGCGCTGGCGCTGGCGCACGGCCAGCCCATGGCGCGCGCCGGTATCGTGCGCGTGCTGGGGCAAAGTTTGATGCAGCGCGGGCAAACGGCCGAGTCGCTGCGGCTGTGCCAGTCGGCACTGGCCGACCTGCCGCCGGGTGACGTGATCATGCGAGCGCGCCTGCTGGCGGTGCAGTGCCGCGCGCATCTGGCATTGTCGGAATACGGCGAGGCCGAACGCACGGCGCGGGCGGCGCTGGTTTTAGCCCCGCAATTTGCGGAGTATCTGCCGCAGGTGGCCGACGACGTGACGGCGCGGACCGAACGCACCCTGGGCTGGATCAATTACACGCGGCATCCGCAGGGCGACGAGTGCCTGGCGCACTATCGGCGGGCGCTGGCCGCCGCGCGCCGCTCGGGTGTGCGCGTGATCGAGGCCGCGACCCTGTCCAACATCGGCGTGGCGCTGGTGGAGCGGGGCGACTGGGACGGCGCGGTGCAGTCGTATCAGGCGGCGTATGCGGCGTTTGAAGCGCTGGGCGATGTGTACAGTATGGCGAGCGTCCTGCACAACCTGGCGGAAGTGCATCACAAGCGCCATGAACTGGCGACGGCTTTGCAGTATTTGGAGCAGGTCTGCGAGATGGAACGCAGCGTCGGCGATCACGAAGGGCGGTTGAGTTCAGAGGAGGGCCGCGCGGCGGTGCTGCTGGATATGGGCCAGCTGACCGAAGCCCGCACCATTCTGGACGAGGTGATGAGCGGCTTTACCGAATCGAGCGATGTCTGGACGCTAGGCTCGTGCCTGATTATGCTGGCGGAGGTGCAGGTGCTGCACGGCCAGATCGCGGCGGCCCGCAGCACGATCGAGCGGGCGTTGGCGATGCCGGGCATTCAAGAGAACGCCCGCATCCGCACCTGGGCGCAGAGCACGCAGGTTGTGTTGCACCTGGGCGCGGGCGAGGTGGCCGCCGCGCAACAGCAGATTACGGCCGGGCCGCCGGACGATGTGGGTTACGAGTTGATGTTCCGCTGGCAGATGGTGGCCTGCCTGGTGACGCTGGCGGGCGGCGATGAAGCCGGGGGGCGCGCTGCGGCGCGGGCGATTGCCGATCAGGCGCGGGCGGTGGGACATTTGCTCAACGCCACGACAGCCGATCGGATCGCGGCCAGCCCGATCGGGCCGGTGGGCGATTTGCCGCGCCTGTTGTATCCGGGGCAGTGAGTCAGCGAATCGAGCGAATCAGCGATCAAGCGACTGATGGGTGAAGTCATTCTCGTGCGCCCCCCCCCGCCGCCGATGAAGCAGATCGCCGGCGGCGGATGGCGTCAGGATAAGCGAGTTCGATTGCTCAAGTTATCTATCCAGCGGGGAGCGGACGGCCAGTCCGCCTCGATTGAGGACATGGGTGTAGATCATCGTGGTCTTGACATCCTTGTGCCCCAATAGCTCTTGTACTGTGCGAATATCGTAACCGGATTCGAGCAGGTGGGTGGCGAAGGAGTGGCGGAACGTGTGACAACTGATCGGTTTGGCGAGACGGGCCAAACGCACGGCGTCTTTGACGGCGCGCTGCAAATTGCTTTCGTCCATGTGGTGGCGACGCATCTCACCCCCGGCTCCGGCACGCTTCGTGGCATCCGGAGTTTTCAACCCGCTCCCAACAGGAGAAGGGAGCGAGCGCGGATCGATCGAGAGGCGGTCGGACGGGAAAACGTATTGCCAGCCCCATTCGGCGGCTGCCGTGGGATATTTGCAGTCGAGCGCGTACGGCAGATAGACACGTCCATAGCCGGCGGCCAAATCCTGATCGTGCAACAGTTTGACGCGCTTGAGATGTTCCTGCAAAGGCGCGACGAGACTGGCCGGCAGCATGGTGACGCGGTCGTGACCACCCTTAGGATCGCGCACGATGATTTGACGCTGCTCGAAATCCAGGTCCTTGACACGCACGCGCACACACTCCATCAGGCGTAAGCCGCTGCCATACAACAGCTTGGCCATTAACTGATACGTCCCCGTCAGGCCGTCAATGACCTGATGCGTTTCGGTCGGGGTGAGGACGACGGGCAAACGGGCGGGTTTTTTGGCGTGGATGGCGTTGATCGTTTCGGGCAGGTCGATGTGGAGGACGTAGCGATAGAGGAAGAGAATGGCGCTGTACGCTTGATTCTGAGTGGAGGCGGCGACGTTTCCTTCGACGGCCAGGTGCGTGAGGAAGGCTTCAATTTCCTTAGCGCCCATATCTTTGGGATGGCGCTTGTGATGAAAAAAGATAAAGCGTTTGATCCAATCGACGTAGGTATCTTCGGTGCGGCGGGAATAATGCTTGACCCGACACATATCACGCACCTGGTCGAGGAGTTTTCTGGGCTGGTCCATCCCACCAGAAGACGGGGATTGTTTCATAGCGCGATCCTTTGTGATTTATTTGACATGCGGCGGATTCGAGCCTATACTCGCGACGTTCATCGGTCAGGCCGTTGGTGCGTGGTGAGGTGAGAGTGGATACCTTGAATGTCTTGAATGTCCCAACCGGGCCAAGATCGATTTACGGCATTTTACCACCGAAACGGTTACAGTCTAATCGGCCTGTAGGGCGAATTAGACTGTAAAAACGCCGTCTATACCGCCCCAGCGGGCGAAAAGGCTGCAATTGCGGCTGGGGGATTAGACGGTAAAAATGCAGCCTACTTCAGAGTTATGCGGCTATCTTTCACAGCGAGAAAACCATGAACCATCAAGAATACATCGAGCAGTTTGGTAGCCTGTCGGCGTGGGACGCATACAGGGCTGGCGTTGAATCCGCCGCGCAAGTAGTTGATGAGCAGGTTAAAGCGT
>JACRBO010000025.1 GCA_016219235.1 Chloroflexota bacterium | reverse complement strand
ATCTGGAGGAAGTGCGCGCCGACGTAGTCGCGCAGGTGAACGAACTGCGCGATGGCAACCCCGACGACGATACGCCGCAGGCCGAAGCCGCGCCCGATCCGTTTACGCGCTATCAAGTCAACGTGCTGGTCGATCAATCCGCGACGACGGGCGCGCCGCTGGTGGTGGAAACCAATCCGACGTTTATGAATCTGGTGGGCCGCATCGAACGCGATGTGCGGCTGGGCGATAACGTGCTGGACTTCACCATGCTGCGCGCGGGAGCGCTGCATCGCGCCAACGGCGGTTATCTGGTGGTGCGCGCGCCTGATGTGTTGAAAGACTCCGGCGTCTGGGAGGCGCTGAAACGCGCCCTCAACACGCACCAGATCGTCATCGAAGACCCCGGCACGCAGCTGCAGATGTTCTCCACGCGCACGCTGGAATCCGAGCCGATTCCACTGAATGTCAAAGTGATCCTGCTAGGCACGCCGTGGTTGTATTACGAACTGTACGATCACGACGAAGACTTCCGGCGACTGTTCAAAGTGAAAGCCGACTTCGCCACGGATATGGATCGCACCGCCGAAAACGAGCGCTCGTATGCGTTGTTCGTGCAGGCGCGCTGCGCCGAGCACGATCTGCCGCCCTTCGATGCGGAGGCGGTTGCCGTCATCGTCGAACACGGCTCGCGGCTGGCGGAAGATCAGCAGAAACTGTCTACGCGCTTCGGCGAAGTCACGGACCTGATTATCGAAGCCGCTCACTGGGCCGGGAAGAACCATCGGGCTGTGGTAACGGCCGCCGACGTGCGACAAGCCTTACGTGAATGGCGTTATCGATCGAACTTGATCGAACAGCAGACGCACGAATCCATCATCGATGGCACGATCTCGGTGCAGGTGAAAGGTGAAGTAATCGGCCAGATCAACGGCCTCAGCGTGATCGATTACGGCGACTACGAATTCGGGCAGCCCACGCGCATTTCCGCGCGCACCTACGTGGGCCGCAGCGGCGTGGTGGTTATCGAGCGCGAGGCCCACTTGAGCGGCCGCATCCACAACAAGGGCGTGCTGATTCTGGAAGGCTACCTGGGCGGGCAGTACGCGACGAAAGAACCCCTGACGCTGGCGGCCAGTATCGGCTTTGAACAAAGTTACTCCGAGATCGAAGGCGACAGCGCATCCAGCACCGAGTTGTACGTGCTGCTGTCGGCCTTGGCGGATTTGCCTATAAAACAAGGCATTGCCGTGACCGGCTCGGTCGATCAGCAAGGGCGCGTGCAGCCGATCGGCGGCGCGTCGGCCAAGATCGAAGGCTTCTTCGACGTGTGCACGGCGCGCGGTCTGACCGGTCAACAGGGCGTGATGATTCCGGCGTCGAACGTGCGCCACTTGATGCTGCGTGAAGATGTGCTGGCGGCTTGCCAGCGCGGGCAGTTCCACGTGTGGGCCGTCAACACCATCGACGAAGGGTTGGAAGTGCTGACGGGCGTGAAGGCCGGCAAACGCAGCAAGGCCGGCCACTTCCCCAAAGATTCGATCCATGCACGCGTCGAGGCGAAGATGAAGGCCACCGCCGAAGGCTTGGACGGCGGCAAGAAAGAGCCGGACGAAGAGACGCCCGAGGAAAAAAAGAAAAAGAAAGACGAAGAAGAAACGCGCTCGCGGCGGCGCAGGAAGAAGAAATGAACATGGTTGAAGATCCAGTCCCGCCGATCGATCCGGGCGGCCCGACGACTAGTGGTGAGCCGATCGCTCCTGAACCCGCTCGCTGGTCAACGCGCGCCCGGCGGCGGTTGATGGCCGCGCTGATCATTGGCGCGATTACTGCGGCGATCGGCGCGCTGCTGTTTTTTCAGCCGAACCGGGTGCTTGATGTCGAAGGCGTGCTGATGATGTATCTGGGCTTGATCTTGATGCCGATCGGTGCAGGCTTGGCGTTTATGGCCGCCCGGACGTTGCCGGCCGCGCCCGATCATCTGTATCAACCGCACTGGCCGCAAGTGCCGCGCAATCTCTTTGTGATCTTCTGGCTGGTGGGCGTGATCACGCCGCTCGTGCTGCACGTGGAATCAGTCGGCGATCTCAAAACGTTCAGTCTGGTCGCGTTAGGGGTGGCTTCGGCGTTCGTGTTGAGCGGCGGCCGCTGGGCATTTCGCTGGTTTGCCAACAAGTTGCACGACGAGTGGCCGACCGGTCGGATCGATGCGCCGCCCGCCGTGCCCTTGTACTGGCCGCGCAACTGGACCATTGGCTGGGCGGGGATGTTCGGCGTGCTGGCAAGCGTGTTGGCGGCCGCGGTGGAGTTGTTGATCATCTGGGTAGTCGCCAATCTGCTGGGGCCGCTGCTGGCTGAATCGCTCCCCGCGTCATTGGATGCCAGCGACATCCTGAGCGAAGTGTTGAGCCAACCGCTCGTTTTGATCGGCGTGTTCGTCGCCGTGGCGATCGTTGCACCAACGATCGAGGAAGCGGCGAAGGCGTTGGGCCTGCGCGTGCTGCGCAGCTCGATCCAACGTCCGATCGATGGCCTGATGTTGGGCATGTCGATCGGCATCAGCTTTGGCATCATGGAAAGCGGCCTGTATTTGAGTTCGCTCAGCGGCTGGCTGATTGGCGGCTGGCTGCGGCTAAGCACGTTGATCCTGCACGGCATTGCGACCAGCCTGGTGGGCGTGGCTTATGCGCGCAGCCTGATCTCTGGCAAACGGCGCGATGTGTGGGCGGGCTACGGCCGCGCCGTGCTGCTGCACGGCGTGTGGAATGCGTCGGCCATTGGCATCGCCGTCGGGTTTGGCAACGCCGCCTCGTGGTGGCTGGGCATCCTGTGCCTGATCGTCTTGATCTTCTTGATCGCGCGCATGATCCCGCGCACGGTTATGGCCGGAGCACAGACGGCCATTCAGGAAGGCCATCAGCAAGCCGCGGCGAATCTGCCGGCGGAATGGTCGCCGTCCGATTATGGCGTCGGCTGGCGCTTGATGGGCAGTCGTCCGCGACGGGGTGTGAGGGTTGTACCAGAGGCGACGCAGCCGATCACCGACGAGATTGATAGTTCAACATCCGCCCCACCCGCTGAGAGACCAGCCGATCGGTAACGAGACATCAAACGAGGCGTTAGCCGATCATCGACTAACGCCTTGTTGCTTCACAGGGCGCATCCTTCGACTCCGCTGCGCTTCGCTCTGGATGCTTCGCTTTTAACTATCGCACTACGCGACTATTGCACTTTGCCACCCTTCCACAAATAGCGATCGTTTTCAGAATGAGGCTGTCGGGGCAGCGCGCGCCATGCCGCGTAAAGGATAACCGTGATCGGGATCCGGGCGATGGCTTGATGTTGCCTGGGAAATCGGTGAGTCGCCCGAGTCTGTTCCGTTTGTCAAGAAAATTTTGTCCAGTGTCGCTTGACAACCTGGGGATCACAGTTAAAATCGTTCTAACCAGAGGTTGACCAGCCTCTAACCGAAAGGACACCCCCATGGATCTGTTCGAGAAAGCTCGCCAGTTCACGCGCCCACAAGAAGTCAAGGCGTTGGGACTGTATCCGTACTTCCTGCCGCTCGAAGACACCGAAGGCACCGAGGTGGTGATCTACGGTCACCGCGTCGTGATGATCGGATCGAATAATTATCTGGGCTTGACCACGCACCCCAAGGTGCGCGAAGCGGCCCTGGAAGCCATCCAACGCTACGGCACGTCGTGCACCGGTTCGCGCTTTCTGAACGGCACCATGAAGCTGCACATGGAGGCCGAGGAAAAATTGGCGGCCTTCGTGGGCAAAGAGGCCGCCGTCATGTTTTCCACCGGCATGCAGGCCAACCTGGGCGCAATATCCAGTCTGATTGGCAAAGACGATGTCGCCATTATCGACAAGGATGATCATGCCAGCATCGTCGACGGCGTGCGACTAGGTTATGGCGAAATGCGCCGCTTTGTGCATAACGACATGGAGTCACTGGAACGCCAGTTAAAGGCCGTGCCGGACAAGTCCGGCGCGCTGGTGGTGGTGGACGGCGTGTACAGCATGGGCGGCGACATCGCCCCGCTGCCGCAGATTGTTGAAATGTGCCAGAAATATGGCGCACGCGTGTACTGCGACGACGCCCACTCGCTGGGTGTGCTGGGTCCGCAGGGGCGCGGCACGGCCGCCTACTTTGGCCTGACGAATCAAGTCGATCTGATCATGGGCACGTTCAGCAAGTCATTTGCCTCGCTGGGCGGCTTTGTGGCCGGCGATGCCGATGTGATGCAGTGGGTGCAGCACATGGCGCGCTCCAACATCTTCTCGGCTTCCATTCCGCCATCGCAAGTAGCCGCCGCCATGGCCGCGCTCGAAATCATGGAGTGCGAGCCGGAGCGTTTCGAGCGCTTGTGGGCCGTGACCAGGAAGATGCGCGAAGGCTACCAGTCGATGGGCTTCGACACCGGTCCCAGCGAAACGCCCGTCATCCCGATCATGATCGGCGACGAGAACAAGACGTTTGCGGCGTGGAAGACACTGTTTGAAGCGGGCATTTACACCAATGCCGTTATTCCGCCCGGCGTGCCGCCCAACAAGAGCCTGCTGCGCACCTCATACATGGCGACGCACACCGACGAACAGATGGACTTTGTCCTCGATACGTTCTACAAGGTGGGCAAGGAGTTGGAGTTGATTTAGGGATCAGGGATCGGTCAACTGGTAATTGGTTGATCGGTAATCGGTCAACAAGCGATCAGACTAAAACAGTCGGACGTGACAAAGATCACGTCCGACTGTTTTGATTGTATCGGGCAATTTCGAGTTGTTCAACGCTGAACCAATCGACCCCTCCCAGATTGACCGCCCACCGATCGACTAATCACCGATCGACCAATTACCAGTTACCAATCACCAATTACCGATTGACTGATCACTGATTGACTACTCACCCAATCACCGTCAACTCCCGATCATACGTCGTCAGGCTCTCCGCGCCGTCGTCGGTGATCAGCACATCGTCTTCGATGCGAACGCCGCCGACACCGGGAATGTAGATGCCGGGTTCGACGGTGAAGGTGTTGCCGGGCACGAGCGGCACGTCGTTACCTTCGACGATGTACGGCGGCTCGTGACCCTGCAAGCCGAGCCCGTGCCCGGTGCGATGGGTGAAGTATTGGCCGTAGCCCGCGTCTTCGATAACTTTGCGTGTGGCCCGATCGATGTCCTGGCCCGACGCGCCCGGTTTGGCCGCCGCTCGCCCCGCTGCATTGGCGCGCATTACAGCGTCGTAAATGCGCTTGAACTCTGGCGATGGCTCACCCACGGCAAAGGTGCGCGTGATGTCGCTGTTGTAGCCATCGAGCAGGATGCCGAAATCCATCAGCAGCCCCTCGCCCGATTGGATCACGCGCTCCGTCGAGGTCAGATGCGGCAGCGCCGCATTCGGCCCCGATTGAATCAGCGGCTCAAAGGCGATGCCTTCCGCGCCGCGTCGCATCAACGCCATCAGCAATTCATTCGCCACTTGCCGCTCGGTCATTCCTGTGCGGATCACATCGACCACATCGTCCAGCGCGTCCTCCGTGATCTGGATCGCGCGCCGCATCGCGTCGATCTCTGATCGGTCTTTGATCATCCGCAGGGTCGCGATCAACTGATCGGCGTCATCGCAGACTGCGCCGGGCGCGGCCGCTTGCAACAAGCGCAATTCGCGTACGCGCATCGTCAGCGCTTCAACCCCGATGTGCGCCCCGCTCAGGCCAACGGTCTCGCTGGCCGCTTGAAACGCGTCCAGCGGATCTTGCCCGTCCACAAAAGTGAAAGCGCGCCACTCGATGGCACTGCGTTCGAGTTTGCTCGCTTCGAAGGCGGGCAAGATCAAGGCGGGCTGACCGGCACGCGGAAATAACGCTAACGTGGGCCGCTCGGATAGGTGAAAACTCAGGCCCGTGAAGTACTGCATATTCGGGCCGGGCATGATGGCGACGCAGTCGAGGTTGGCCGCGGCGGCCAGTTGATTGAGTTTGGCGATACGTGGTGCAGTCATGGCAGGCTCCTATTCGTAGGGACGTTTTACGCATTAGGCATTACGCATTATAATCGCATCGATTCGATTGCGGAGGTGCGAGGTTATGAGCAAAATTTTGGCGTTTCTGGGCGGTGTGTTGAGCGGCGCGATCGTCGGTGCGGTGTCCGCGTTGATGTTGACGCCCGCCAGCGGCGACGATCTGAAGCAGCAAGCGAAGCAGCGTTACAACGATGTGCTGGATGAAGGCCGTAAGGCCGGCGAAGCGCGCCGCGCCGAAGTCATCGCCGAGTTTGAGGCGTTGAAGCGCGGCGAATAAATGTTAAGACCTCGGAGGTTTTTAGCGTCAGTTTGCCTTGACGCTCAACTGCGAAAACCTCCAAGGTCTTGGTATCACTTCTCTTCTGCCGACCAGTTGTAACCGGCCAACTCGGTGGTGCGCGGAGCCATGGCGCTGACGACGACCACGGCGCGGCGCAACTGGCTCAACGGCACGGACCAGCGCGCGGTATTATCCGCATTTAGCGGCAAGCGCGAGACGGTGGTGGCGCCGTCCTGACTGAAGCTAATCAACTGCACCACGTAGCTTTGCGGCACAAAGTTGTTGGTGCGCAGCCAGCCGCCGCTTTGCCAGCCGCCTTCACCGTTCTCGAAATCGTCCGCGTAGTTGATCTCCGGCACACTCACGTCGTCAATCGCCAACCCCGGCAGATTCACCGCCAGATCGTTGATGACCTCGAAGCGCACCAGAATCTTCTTACCCGCGTATTGACTCAGGTCGACAATTTCCTCAATCCACGTTGGCTGACCACCGCCGCCGCTGTTGCCCGTGTAACCCCAACCGTAATTCGCATTCACCGGATCAGAGTCTGTGGTGGACGGCGCTTGAATGATCTGCCAGCGCCGGCCGCCATCGTCAGACACGGTCAGATAGGCGTAATCCCAATCTTCCTCCAACGCGTACCACGCCCAATACTTCAACGTGGCCTGCGACACGCCGCTCAGATCGAACTCGCGTGTCAGAGTCAAATCCGTCACGTCGCCGCGATTGCTCCACCAGAAATACTGGCCGCTGTGCGGCTCCGCGCCGATGAGGCGGGCCTTGGTGGAACCGGCAAAATCGATCGAGATGTCGCGGTTGCCTTTCAATTCGATGTAGTCACCCGCATACTGCGGCACGCTGCCACGATCGGCAAATGGGAAACGGTTGATCGTGTCCGGCGGCTCCACCGTGGTCCGATCGGTCTTGGCGTAACCATAGCGGCCGTTATCGATCGCTGGATCATCGAGCGTGCGCGCCACCAGCCAATCGGCCACCAGTTCATTGACAGACTTGCCCGGATCGATCTGCTCCAGCACCTGGTCGATGCCGGCCAGGCCGTTCAGCGGCTCGGCGGCCAAAGCGCGCACGCCGTCGTCGCCGTAGTGATCCCAGAAGTACAGCATAAACGAAAAGGCCGTGCCATAGTTGGTGGCGTCGGCCACGCCGCCGTCCGGCCAGGTGTTGAGCTGCACTTCCGGCGTCATGGCGGCCACGGCATCCACTTCCGGATCGTCGCCGTTGAGGAAGATCGCCAACTCGGACATGCCTTCGCTGATCCAGGTGTCTTCATTGGGATCGCGGCCAAACAAGATGAGATGTTGAAACTCGTGCGCGATGACGCCGTCATAATAGGCGGTGCCAACCGCCTGCGCCCCGCCCGAGCCTTCGATGTCGATGTACAGCAAATCTTTTTCGTTGGAGTCCGAGCGGACTTGCGGCGTTTCCTGATCGACGCTGGAGAAGTACCCGCCCGCCGAAGTGCCGGACGTGTTGAGGATATGCACGCGCGGATCACAATCGATGCCGGGACTCTTCTCTTCACCAAACAACGATCGATTGCGCTCGTAAGTCTGATTGGAAAACGTCTCGGTCGAGCGAATCAACGCGGCTCGATTGACCTGCGACGCCCAACGGTTATCCAGCCACATGTAAGTGCGATCGGTTTTGGCGATCAGCGAGGCAGTGATGGTGAAAGTCTCCATGTTGTCGAAACTGAAGACCTGAAACTTTTCCTGATCGCCCTCCTGGTAGTCGGGCGCCGTGGTGCAGGTTTGCGTGGGCGCATCCGGCGACAGCCCCTTAAACCGGATGGCGAGTTCGCGCAGATCACCGGGCGGAATGTCGGCAGTGGCGATGGCCTGCGCCGTGGCGCGATCGGCGTCCGAGACCGGCTCGCGCAGCAGCCCGGCGGCATCGACCACGGGTTGGCCGTTGGGCACAGCTGTCCCATCGGGTTGTGGTCTGGTGCTCGGTTCGGTCGCTTGCGGCGCAGGTACCTTAGGCGCGCGGGTCGGATCGGGGTTGGGGTTAATCGGGTTGACGTTGCTACAAGCGGCGATCAACAGGGCCGCGATCGAGATTAGCGCGAATAAGCGCAAGGCACGTGATTTCAAGGCTCAGTCTCCTGGTGGCAGTTGCTGTAACGGCGCGAGCATAACGCGGCGCGAGCATAACGCGGCGCGATTATAACATTGTACCCCACGCTCCTTAGCCGGAAATGAAAACTGGCCTCACCTGTGGTGGAAGGTGAGGCCAGCCGCTGGCGAGCAGTGAATGGGATTAGCCGGTTCGGCCGGGGCTGGATTGGCCGGACGGTAGTTGGAATTGTCGTTCGGCGGGCCGCGCAGTCAGTGTGACTTTGACCTCGCGCTGATCGGTCGGGCCGTTGGCCGTGCCTGTGACGACCGTGAGGGTAATCTCATCGCCGGCCTTGTACGACTGTACCAGGGCGCGCAGCGTGTTGGTCTCGTCCACGGATTTGCCGTCGACGGCAGTGACCACATCGCCGGGTTGAAGGCCGGCGGCGGCGGCCGGGCTGCGGGCGATAACGGTGCGGATGATCGCGCCGGTGGTGCCGGTAAGGCCTTCACTCGCCTGAAGTTCGGGCGTGAGCGTTTCAAATTCGACACCCAGGTACGGACCGTCCGCTGCCGGCGCCGATTGACCATCGTTCCCGAAGGGCAGTTGGAAGTCCGGAATCTGCGGATGTCCATCGGGCAGCTGCGAGTCAAATTGCTGCGTCGCGGGTCGCTCACCCAACGTCACCTTGACGTCGCGTTGATCGATCGGGCCGTTGGGTGTGCCCTTCACAACCGTGAGTGTGATCTCGTCACCCGATTTGAATTCGGCGACGAGGCTGCGTAGATCGGTCTGCGTGTCAATCGCCTGGCCGTTGACGGCGGTGATGATGTCGCCCTCTTTCAAGCCCGCTTTGGCGGCTGGGCCGTCGGTCATGACGCTGCGAATCAGCGCGCCCGTGGTGCCGGTGATGCCTTCGCTGGCCGCGACTTCGGGCGTAATCATCTGGAATTCGACGCCCAGATATGGGCCGCCTGCCGGCAGGACATTGGGCAGCACTTGTCCAAAAGGCATGGCCTGCTGTTGATCGGGCACGGCTAATTGCGGCGCAACCGCGACCGCTGGCGCGCCTTCGGCTTTGCCCAGCCGGTAGCCCAGCCAGCCGCCGCCGGCCAGCCCAAGCCCCAATACGACCAGCACCAACAGCACAATGCCTACGACTTGTTTGCCGGAAAAACGTGTGTCAGACATGGTTGTTTACCTCCGCGATCAAGCTGAATTGTGCCGCAACTAGCTTAAAAGTATATGAGAGAAAATTGAAAAATCATTGAGAGACTCCCCTGAAAAAAAGCCTAAAGCCTCACGCAAAGGCGCAAAGCAGCAAAGGATTCTTAAGGTATTACAGCCGATAGTTGAACCGTCAGCGCAAAAACTTGAGATTCTTCTTTGCGACTTGGCGGCTTGGCGTGAGATTGTAGTTCTTTCAGTGGAGTCATTGAGACCTGGCCCTAAACGCAGATCGCCCGACCTTGCCTAAGGGTCGGGCGATCTGCGTAGGAGGAAGGAAGTT
>JACRBO010000231.1 GCA_016219235.1 Chloroflexota bacterium | reverse complement strand
TTAGCCTGACCCCGGTCTGGCGGCGCAGCGGGCCTTCATAAAAATGCGCCCGCCTTGCAAGGACTGTCAGGTCGATGGGTCGTCCACCTGTCAGCCCCTGCAAGGTCTCCCCAATCCAGACAACTGATACTGATCGTGTCGTCACGCGCCGAGCAGGTGCCAGACAGGCGGCAGCGCGAAGACAACGCCCAGGCCGATTAGCCCGAATGAGGCGATGGTCAGTGTGCGCCAACTCAACTGCCGATCGCGCCACTGGCGATGCAGGACCGCCCACGCGATTAACCAGATGGCGACGGCCATGGTCGAACGACCGCTCAGTCCGCCCACGCCCTTCACTAACTCTGGTGCGCTAAACCAACCGAACTCGCCGGCCAGTGTGATCAGGCCCAGGCTGAAGACGCCGATCGCTGCGGCCAGGAAGGCAGCGGCCGCCGCACCGTTTGTAACCGACAGGGAAGTTTCTTGCTGGCTCATGACTCTCTCCTATACTAAGTAAGTGGCGCTACTTTGTTGATGAAGATGCCCAGTAAGGCGACGACCCCGGACAGGCTGAAGCTGACCAGTAACACTGCCGCCATTAAGCCGCGCAACCGGTGTTCGCCGATCAGCCGCTCGTTGTAGCGCAGCGCGACGAAGGCCACGGCGGTTACCAACATCGCCGCCATCCAGGGCAGGTGCTCCTTCAACTCCATGCCGAAGCTGTGCAGCCAGTCCGTGCTCTCATTCGACTGAATGAACGATTTGGGATACTGGCTGAGATCGGCGCCTTCCGGTGCTGCGGCGCGATACGGCGCGAAGTTCACGTAGGTGCCAATGAGCACGACCAGCCATAGCGCCACAGCGAGAACCAGCAACGTTCGCCCCAGGAAGCGGCACTGCCGGTGGACGACCGGCGATGGGCCGTCAGCCGCACGCACGCTCCACATGCAATACAGCGCCACGGTGAAGGCGGCCATTACACCTCCACCTAAAATGATGCCATGCACCATGGTCCAGATACTGCGTTCAGTAAACAGATTCATGTATGCCCCCCTTTGCCTGATTCTGAATAGAACTACACGGTAACAATCAACAGCCCACGATCAACGGCGCTCTCCCCTGAGCGCTGATGATGCCCGAATGCGATGACAGGCCGCAGCGGCATAACGACGCACCTGCCCGATCTGCGGCGGTCGGATGAGAGTCGATGACGACCGAGACGGACGCCCTGAGCGTCACCGTCAAGTCCATCAACCGTGATGCACTTCATATTCAATTGTGGTTACTGCTCAAATGTAACAAGCGGGGAGTTGCTTGGCTGTGGAGATTATCGGCCAAACGGGTAGCAAAGACTATAGCTAATTGACTAGCCAGCGGACTAAAAACAGACTATCTTGGCATGACAAATGTCAGGGGGGTAGTTCCAATCGGGTGAGCGCGAGGCGGTTTGGTTAGAACAGCGTCGTGCTGGTTGGAGCGTGTCAACTACCGGTTAGTGCAGGTTGACGCGGCTGACTACATATCGGTTTACGTCCCTGTTTCGGTTTACAGGCCCGATCGACCTGGCGGCAGATCAAGGCCGTGCGATCGGGCATAACCGGGCACATCGCGGCGGCTGTGCAGATGCAGTTTGGCCAGGACATTCTGCACGTGATTCTTGACGGTGTTCTCACTGATGACGAACTGCTGCGCGATGTCGCGATTGGATGCACCCCGCGCCAGCAGACGCACAATGTCCACCTCGCGCGGCGTCAGGTCAACTTTTGTCCTGGCCTCGCTCCCCTGTGGCGCGGGCAGTCGAGCGAATTCATCCAGAATGCGGCCGGCCAGCGCCGGTGACAGGGCCGCTTCACCGTAGCGTGCGCCGCGCACCCGGCTGACCAATTCCGCCGCGCCGATGTTCTTCAGCATGTAGCCTGTGCCACCGGCGCGAATGGCCGCAAACAAATGCTCATCATCGTCATGCACTGTCAGGAAGATGATCCGGGTGGCGGGCAACTCGGCCATGATGGCGGTGGTCGCTTCAACGCCGTTACCATCGGGCAGATTGATGTCCATCAAGATCAGATCGGGCTGCAATTCGCGCGCCAACGTAATCGCCTCGGCGCGCGTGCCCGCTTCACCGACCACTGTGATGTCCGGCTGCACGCCCAGCAGGCGCACCAGGCCGCTGCGGAACAAGACGTGATCATCAACCAACAGCACGTGCAGCGGCGGTAAGCCAATCGGGGGCTGGCGGACTTGTTGAACGACGGCCACCGTGCGCGTCACCTGCTGCGGCAGGCTCACGGTTCGATCGCCAAACACCGCGCCGTATTCATCCAGCAGCCGATTGAGCGTGTCCAGCGGATCGGCCTTTGCGTATGCCTGCACTCGTCCCTGCTCATCGAGGATCAGGCCCGGCACACGGCGTGCCACCGTCAACGCCGCAGGTGTACCCACCAGCCGCACGTAGCGTTGAACAATCGAGGTCAGGATCTCGCGATACGAGTCCTCGTCCGGCAGGGATGTGGCAAATGCCTGGGGTTCAATCATGAACAGACTTAATCTTCAAACGCGCGGCGCATGCGGTAAAAACCAAGGATCACACAGCCAAAACCAATGGCCACCAGCAGCCGATGAATCACTTCGTTGATATGTAGATCAAACGCAAACACCGTAAATAGGGCCGTTTCGATAAAATGGGCCAGGCCCAGAATCATCACACCCACGAGCAGGATGCGCAACCCGACCGACAACTGCCCGCCGATGCGCGGTCGCGCGTGATAGGCTACGACCGCGGCCACGATGAGGGTGACGTCCAACGCGAATGATACAATCTCCAGGATGTCCATAGAATGCAGTTACTCCAATTCTGGCGACAATCTTAAGTCCGGCGGTGATGGCCGATGTGGTAGGGTGTTTAAGTCGTGCGCGGGCCGGCCGCTTCGCGTGAATGGTGGTCGAGCGGCAAATAAAAGAACAGCCGCGTGCCGCGATTGGGGGCGCTGTGAATATGCAGCTGGCCGTTTAAGCGACCGATCCGCTCGCGGAGCATCGCCAGGCCGTGGTGGTCGGGGGCGGGGTGAGCCGCTGGATTGAAGCCCACCCCATCGTCGGTCACGACCACGATGAGCAGATCATCATTCCAGAACACTCCGACTTGCGCTTCGTACGCGCGCGCGTGACGCTGCACATTGTTCAAGCTTTCCCGCACCAGACTGAACACGTGCGAATGCAGGCCGGCAGGCACGCGGGCCGATTCGCCGCGCGCCACAAGTGTGACGCGCACCCGGCTGCGCTGTGAAACCAGCTGCGTGTAATGGCGCAGCGACTGAATGAGGTCGGCGGTCTGTTGCGCGCGCAATATGGCTAGCTGGTCGCGCACCTGACGATAAGCTTCGGCGGCAATTTCGCGCAGGCCGCTCAGTTCCTGGTGCAGCGCCTCGTCAGGCCCCTGCCCGACCTCAGCCGACAGCCGATCCAGCGACAGGTGCAAATAGCTCAGATGCTGCGCCAGTGAATCGTGCAATTCATACGCCACATGACGCCGCTCGTCGCTTCGCGCCTCAGCCTGAACTTGCACCAAACGCTGTGGCCGGGCAATGGACAGCGCCAGGGCCAGCACCATTTGGGGGATCAGCGCGTTCAACAGGTCCAGCTGGTCAACTGGCGGCGAAACATCTTTGGCAAAGCGCAAACGCAACAGACCAACCAGCAGCTTATCGTGCGTCAGCGGCACACAATAATGCCGGGCAGCGGCTTCAGACCGATCGGTCACGAATGGACAATCGGCGGCCCAGTGCAGGGCGCCCATTCGACACATCGGGCAGACGTTTTGACCCTGAATGGCTATTGACTCGGCGGGGACGGTAGTGCGTTGCCGGGCGTCTGAATGCCAATCGGCCATCAACTCCAGCTGCGCCTTCAGATAATCGTATTGAAATAACGTCGCCTGACTCACCGGCAGAATCGTCGCCGGAAAACGGGCGATGAAACGCGCCAACTCGTCTCGATCCTGATAGCGGGCCAGCTGCTGGCTGATGTGCTGATGCCGGTCCAGCTCATGCTGCAAGGCTGTCCGCCGTGAGAGATGCCGGGCCAGCTGGGTCAACAGCCACCAGATGCCGACCGGCATCAAGCCGCCATACAGCAGGATTTCGGCCACAAAGTGAACATCCAACGTCTGGTGCTCAAGCACCTCGGCGACGACGGTCCAGGCTGCGCTGACCAGCGCAATTGGCCAACGCCAGCGGAGGATGGTCTGACCGTTCAAATGCCCGATGGTTGGATGGTGTAAGCTATTCATGGCCTGGCGCAAGACGACCTAAGCGTACCGCACTCACCGGTCTGGATCAATGGTCACGGACAACACAACCAGGTCGTACCGTCGTGAACGGTGTCAACGCTACACATGTTCCTGTGATATTTATGTTCTACGATGATTGCGAAAAACAGCAGAGGTGTTTCCTTGGTTACGGGCATTTTATCATGAGCTGCGCTCGCGGTGGGTATGAAGTCTGTCCCAATTACCAGCAGGCTGATACTGAGTAGCTAACACTTTCACTTTCGCCAAGCCGGAGCGAGGCGGAAGGGGCTGAGGCGTAAGGTAAAGAACGGCAAGTTTTAAATATGACACGAGATCCAGCGGCGCAAATTG
>JACRBO010000230.1 GCA_016219235.1 Chloroflexota bacterium | reverse complement strand
GAGCAGCGCATCGATCACGGTGTTGCCGGTGATTCGAATAAGCGACTCGACTATGCCGTCACACAACAGAGCCTGCCAGGCCCGTTGAGTGGGCGCGAAACATAGATCGCTGATGTGATCGGTGAGCACACGATTCATTTCCTCGGGAAACGGATTCCACTTATCGTAAGTGCGCAACCCGGCTTCGACGTGGCCGATTTTGATGCGCAAATGATGAGCGGCAATCGCCGCCGCCATGACCGTCGTCGTGTCCCCCTGGACCAGCACCCAATCCGGGCGTTCGGCAATCAAGACCGTTTCCAGCCGGGTTAGCACCCGCGCCGCCACCTGGCTGGGCGTCTGTCCGTCCTGCATGATGTCGAGGTCAACATCAGGCGTGATCTGCCAGATCGCCAGCGCTTGATCGAGCATCTGGCGGTGCTGGGCCGTGGCGCACGTCTGTGTAATAATGCGATCGGAGTGCGCCTGCAGGGCTTTTATGACCGGCGCAAGTTTGATGACTTCCGGTCGCGTGCCAAAGATGCACATGACCTTAAGCGGCGAGTCAGGCATGTCGAGCTTATTCCTCACGGCGCCGTGTTCGGACCCAGTCCACACGGCCGCGTTTGAACGTCGCCTGCAATCCCTGGCTGATGCGCCACAGGATGTAAATCGGAGCGTGGAGCAGGGCCTTGTAAGTCCACGCCGGAGATCGATCGATGATCAGTCCCGCCACCGGAAAGGCCACCCACGCCAGCGCGCTCACCAGCATGGCCCAGGCCGATAGAAGCAGATTGAGACCGGGCCAGAGCAGCTGAACCAACAATAGACCGATCGTCGCCACACTCAACGTCGAGAACGAAGGCAGCAGCAGTTCAATCGCACGATCGAGCACGGCCAGATCGCGCTTCTGCAAGCCGCGGCGTAGCAACCTGCCAGCGAATTTTTTCTGAAGATCGAATACGCCGCCATACCAACGGACTCGCTGCTTCGAGGCGTCCGACCACTTCGCTACTGCTTGCCCGTAGGACATCGCCTCCGGTACATATCGCACGCGCTGGCCTTGCAGCAACAGGTACATCTCGAATTCCCGATCTTCCGCCAGCGATTCACCGCCCCAGCCGTGTGCTCGAATCAGATCACTAGACAGGCACATCGCATCGCCCATCAGGCGGCTTGAGAGGTTCAGGTTGCGTTTCGATCGATTGCGCAATAGATTGTTCAGGCGCATGTCGATGGCCGCCAGGCGGCTGAGGCTGCTGTCGCCGGGATTGACGATGAGATGCTGTCCCTGAAGCGCCGTATGCCCCGCTTGTAGTTCCGTTTCCATGGTGCGCAGAAAACCGGCATCGACTTGACTGTCGGCGTCGAAAATGGCGATGGCATCGTACGGGCGTGCGCCGTGGACGATCTGTTGCAACAGCCATTGCAGCGGATACGCCTTCCGCCCGCGCGGTCCCTCATTGCGCTCACGGCAGATGGCGCCGGCGTTGCGCGCTAGTTGCGCTGTGTTGTCTGTACAATAGTCAGCCGCCACATAAACATCATACAGACCGGACGGATAATCCTGCTGCGCCAGACAACTCACCGTTTTGCCAATAACTGACGCTTCGTTGTGAGCGGGAATGGCAATAGCAAAAATCTTGGCCGGCGCTGCCCCACGTAGCCGTTGGGTCGGCTGAGGTAGGCTGGCAACCAGCAATAGATAATGATAAGCCAGCCCGATCAGCAAGATGATCTGAAGCACAGATAGTGCAATTTCGACCGGCAACCGAATGTCAAACACTTGATTCCTTCAACTGTCCAGTTTCACGCCATCGTCAGCGGTCTTGAGTGTTATTATCCGGGCAGACCCTGGCAGTTGTAGACATTATCCCACACGCGATAGGTGGTGCGCCAATCGTAGTTCGCTTCAATCCATCGCCGGCCATTGTAGCGCAGTTGATCGGCCAATGCAGCATCGCCTAACACGCGAATAACCGCCTGGGCCAGTTCGTCCGCCGTGTCCGCCAGCAGGATGTTCTCGCCATCCCGCACGGCGATGCCTTCCGCGCCGATGCGGGTGGATACGATGGGCAAGCCCCAGCACCAAGTGTCGAGTATTTTAACACGCATCCCGCCGCCCGCGCGCAGTGGCACGATGAACGCCGCCGTCTCAGCCAGAATGGATTGCACGTCTGGCACAAAGCCCAGCACTTCGATGCCGTCGACGCCGTGTAAATCGGTCAGCATCGGCGGCGGACTTTTCCCCACGATGGTCAGTCGTGCTTCGGGAAAAGCTGCGCGCACTTTCGGCCACGCGTCGCGCGCGAACCAGGCCAGACCCTCGGCGTTGGGCGGCCAGAACATCACGCCCAGCGCCGTAACGCGAAATGGCCTCTCAACTGGCGTGACCGCCGCTTTGTCGATCGTGTCGCTGCAGATTGGAATCGTGGTGAAGCGATCGGCCGCAATCCTGACGCGATGGCGATCGAGCTGCGACTCGATTGCTCGGCGATCGTCATCGGTGACAAACACTACCTGATCGAACCTGGCACACAGCCGGGCCTCATACTTCGCCAACGCCCGTGTTTCGCGCTGCATGATGGCGCGTTTGATCGGATTGGGCTCGTTGTCGGCCAGGCGTTGCGTCACCAGATACATCGCGTTGTGCAGATCAAGCACGCGCTTGAGGGTCTGGCCCGTTGCGCTCAGTGCATACTGCGCCATCGCAACTTGATCGGCATGCACCGCGTCAAAACGCTCGCTCGCCGTCAGGCGAGCGAGCAATTGTTGCATCGGTTCGATCTCATCGCGCATGATGACGATCGGTTGGCCGGTCGCTACGGCTCTGAGTCCCGCCCGGATGTCGCGCCATTTCGAGCGTGTCATCGGCACAGTATGAACCGCCGCACAGAACGTCCGCAGGTGCTCGATGTGGTCCGCACGATCGTCGGCCCGTACAAAGGACACCAGCGTCACTTCGTGGCACTGGCTCAGATACCGCAGCACATAGTACTGTCGCACTTTCGCGCCCGTGTTCAACGGATACGGCAGCACCTGCGTGAGATAGAGAATCCGCGCCAAGACTACTGGCCCTTGCCCAGCAGCATGACCGGCACGGTCTGCAACACGATGCGCAGATCGAGCAGGGGGCTGGCGTGCTTCACGTAGTATAGGTCAAATTCCAACTTCACGTGCGAGTCTTCATTGGTGCTGCCATAGCCGTAGCGAATCTGCGCCCAGCCGGTGATGCCCGGCTTAACGGCGTGCCGCGCGCGATAGAACGGCAGCAACAGCGACAGCGCATTGACGAATTCCGGGCGCTCCGGTCGTGGCCCGATCACGCTCATCTCGCCCTTCAGTACGTTGATGAACTGTGGCATCTCGTCCAGGCGCGTCTTGCGCAGGATGCGGCCAGCCGGAGTGATGCGGTTGTCATTCTTCTGCGCCCACACTGCCCCCGTGCCCCTTTCGGCGTCGGGCCGCATCGAGCGGAACTTGTACACTTCGAAGATCTTGCCGCCCTGGCCAACGCGGCGCTGCCGGTAGAACAGCGGGCCGGGGCTGGTGCGCGCATTGCTGATGGCGACCGGGATGATGACCAGGCCCATCAGCAGCAGGCCGACGGCCCCTAGCACAATGTCCATCAGGCGCTTGCCCGCTTGATACGCGCGCTCGCCCGCATTGTCATCCATCGGCACGACCATTTCCAGATCGCGGCCCACGTGATCGATTGGCAGACGGCCGGTCAGCCGCTCGTAAACCGTTGGCATCGTCACAACCCGAAAGCCCAGTTCGCGGCAGTGCAGCAAGGCGTTGAACAGATCGTCTTCAATGGCATGGCGGTGCGTAATCGCTACGATGATCTCATCGACGTGCAGCTGCTTCGCCACGAGCGCCAGCGCGCGATGATCGCCCAGCACGGGCACGCCTTCGACGACAGCGCTGCGCTGCGCGGGATCGTCGTCGATGAAGCCCAGCAGCTGATAGCCCGTGCCCCGATACGGGTTGGCATCGTTGGCGGGCGCGGCCTGAATGGCGGCTGCCAACGCCCGACCGGCTTTCCCGGCCCCGACGACGATGGCACGCTGTTGAAACGACGGCTGCACGAACACACGCGCATACGTCACGCGCCAGGCGGCAATCGCGCCCACGGTCAGCGCCAACTGCGCAAAGAAGGCCGAGCGCGCACCCCACTCTGGTGTGAAGTACGGGATAAACGTATAAACCACCACGGTCACGCTCGCCGATAAAAGGCTAACCTTGAGGCTGGCGGTCGCGCTGGCCGCGCGCGACAGGCTGTAGTCGTCGAAGAAAGTTGCCACACCGTACCAGACGACGGTTAAAGCAACAAACCACTTGATATTGGCTGTAACAAAATTAACTGTCGGCTCCAGATTGCCAAATAGCGCCGCCGCCACCATCAACGCGACATTAACCAATAACATGTCAACGAACATCAGCACGACCTTGCGCTCTGACACGCGCAACCGAAAGCTGGCGCGGTGTGTAACCGCCAGCGACGCCAGTGGATGTACCTTCACTTCGTCTGCCGCGGCCGCGGGCTGGGTTGCGGCCCGCGCCTCGCGCAGTGCTGATGTCTTGCGTGTGGCATTATCGATCATTGACATATCGCCCCCCTTGGTCCAGCCCGACCGACTGTGAACCAGCAGTCGAGCGCAGGTAGATAGATTCATACATCAAGCGTAGATTCCGGCGCTCCAGGCGTCGCTGAGCCAGATACCACTCGCGTCCGGCCTGCCCCAGCCGCTTCAAGTTGGCCGGGTCACTCAGCGCGGCGCTCAGACACTGCGCCAGTTCGTCAACCTGATCGGGTTCGATAACCCAGCCGGTTGCGCCCTCGACCACGTATTCTGGCAGCGCACCCGTGCGCGTCACGATGACGGGTTTGCCAAAGAAGTAAGCTGCGGCGATCAGCGCCGATTGGGTGGCGTCCAGATAGGGCAGCACCACGACACTGCAGCGGCTGAACAACTCGATCGCTTCGGCGTCGTCGATCAGTCTGTTGCGCACTTCAACGTTGGCGGGCAGGGGCGCGGCGGTGAAGGCAGTCGCATCGCCCTGGCCGGCGATAACGGCGCGTGCCGTTGAGTGCGCGCCCGGCCGCCGCAGCGCTTCGATCAACACGCCCACGCCTTTGTAGGCTTCCAGCCGCGCAAAGAACAATGCAAATGGCGCGGTCGTATCGGCGGCGGGCAGGCGGGTCACAAACTGATCGCGCAGACCGGCTTCATGCTCGTGACTCAAACACAGGTGCAAGAGCGGTACGCTCAATACTCGATCGGCCGGCAGGCCGTCTGCGATCAATCGGGCGCGATACTGCTGGCCGTGTACCAAAATCTGATCGGCCAATCGTTTGATCGCGTTGTTCCACACGTACAGCAATTTTCCGTAGCCGGCGCCGCTGTGCGGATCCAGATCGTGCAGGGTATGAACCAGCGGGACACCGGCGCGTCGCAGGGCGATCATCAGCAGCGGATTGGACAGGTGCGGGCCGGTGAAGTGCACGATATCCGGCCGGGTATTGATGATCGCGCGATAAATTCTTAGCCAGGCTGCCGGGTTAAAATTGCCCGCTTTCAGGCCGGCGCCGCGCACGTCCGCCATCGCATGAACGTTAACCCT
>JACRBO010000229.1 GCA_016219235.1 Chloroflexota bacterium | reverse complement strand
TCTCATCGCGGGTCAACTTCACCACCGGCAATTCAGGCCGGGGCGGCGGCTCAAGCCGTGCCTGCTGAAGGTAACGCAGGATCGATCGAGCGGCGGTATGGCCGCTGTTTACCGCTTCGATCACGAACGCCGTGCCGGAGACGCTGTCGCCCGCGGCAAACACGCCCTCGCGCGTCGCGGCCAATGTGTTGGGATTGACGGCGATCAGCTTGCGGCCCGTCAGGCACACGCCGGCATCATCGGGAATGAAGGCCAGGCCGGCGCGCTGCCCCACCGAGAAGATCACCGTGTCGCAATCAATGACGTGCGTGGAGCCTGGCACTTTCTCGACGTTGAGCCGCCCCGCCTCGTCGAAGCTAAACGACGCGACGCGCATACACTCGACGCCGATGACGCGGCCGTGTTCGTCGCCCAGAATTCTTTCAAAGGTGCGGCCCTCATGCAAGATGATGCCTTCGTCATGCGCGGCCTGCACTTCCCACTTATGCGCCGGAATCTTGTCGCCGCTTTCGAGGCAGGCCATCTCGACATGCCGTCCCAATCGCACCGCGCTGCGCGCGCAGTCGATCGCCACGTTGCCGCCCCCCAACACGAGAACACGCTGCCCCAATCCTGCATCCTGCATCCTGCTTCTTGCATCTTGCATCCTGCTTCCTGCGTACTTCCCAAGCCTCACGTCTCGCAAGAAATGCGTGTTGATAATCACGCCTTCCAGATTCGCGCCCGGAATCGGCAGACGGATGCCTTCGTGCGCGCCGACCGCGATCAGCACTGCATCGAAGCCGGCGTTGAAGATGTCGTCGAGATTATCGATGCGATGATTCAGGCGTAGATCGACGCCCAGCTCGATAATATCCTGCACTTCACGCTCGATGATGCCCGTGGGCAAACGATATTCCGGCACGCCCAAACGCAGCATCCCGCCCGCCACCGGCATCGATTCAAAGACGGTGACGCCGTAGCCTTCGCGCACCAGGTCTTGCGCGGCGGTCAGCCCGCACGGCCCCGCACCGATGATGGCAACGCGTTGATTGAATCGTCGGGGCGCGCGTTCGACCGGCGGGCGCGCTTCGCCATAAACTTTGTCGGTGACGAAGCGCTTGAGCGCGCGGATGTTGATCGGCTCATCGACCAGGCCGCGATTGCAGGCGTCTTCACAGCGGTGATTGCAGATGCGGCCGCAAATGCCGGGGAAGGGATTGTCGAGTTTGATCACGCGCAGCGCATCGGTATAGCGGCCTTCGCGAATCAAAGCGATGTACCCCTGCGCGCGCTGCCCCGCCGGGCAGGCATCACGGCACGGCGAAATGCCGCGCTTCTCGATCGCGTATGCATTGGGCACAGCCTGCGGATACAGTTTGAAGGCCGCGTGGCGCAGCGACAGTCCTTCGTTGAACACATCGGGCACGACGACGGGACACACTTTGGCGCAGTCGCCGCAGCCGATGCACTTGTCGAGATCGATGTAGCGCGGCCGCCGCCGAACGCGCACGGCGAAATCGCCGACCTGCCCGGCTACGTCGAGCACGTCGGTGTCGGTCATGATCGTGATGTTGGGATGGCGGCCCGTTTCCACCAGGCGCGGCGAGATCGTGCACATGGCGCAGTCGTTGGTGGGAAAGGTCTTGTCGAGCTGCGCCATCTTGCCGCCGATGGCGGACTGCGTCTCGGCCAGATAGACCTTGAAACCCTGCTCGGCCAGATCGAGCGAAGCCTGCATCCCCGCGATGCCGCCGCCGACGACCATGACGGCGCCGATGGGTGGCTTATTCGTTGAGGGGTCAATGGTCTGAGTCATAGCGATTCAACAGTGATGATGAGTAACGAGTAACGAGTGAAAAGATTAATGTCTACCGCGATAGTCTTCTTCGTCATTCACTTCGGCCTCTTCATCCCGCGAAGCGATCCTTCTGATTTCATCCTTCGCTTTCAGCGGATTCGGTCCTAATTCCCGTATCCGCTCCGTCATCGTCTGCGCCGCATCGGCAAAGGCGTGCGCCTGACTGCCCGACATGAAGAACATATCCAGGCGCTCGCCGCCCAGGCCGATCTCGTCCAGAATTTGCTTCGCGCGCCGCAGCCGGGCGCGGCCGCGCTCGTTGCCCTTGACGTGATGGCAGTTGCCGATCGGGCAGGCCACCACGTACACGCCATCCGCGCCTTGCTCAAACGCTTCCAGTAGATAGCGCACATCGGTCTTGCCGCTGCACGGCAGCCGCAGAAACTTCACATTGGCGGGATACTGGATCTGCAGCGCGCCGGCCGTATCCGCCGCCATGTAGCCGCAGTAAATGCAGTAAAAGGCGGTGATTTCGGGTTCGTAGGGATGAACGGTTGTCGGTGTCATATTCTCATCGGCATGTATTGCGGCTCATTGATAACGAGTAATGAGTAATGAGTAAAGCTGTTTCCTGAAGTTGTGCTTCGGCTCGACAGTAAGATTACTCGTTACTCGTTACTCATTACCCCACACTTCACTCGTCACTCGTCACGCTGCCCAACTTCCCAGCCCGCCTATGCTCCTCAGCATCATCTGCTCATCCGTGTAGTTGATCAACTGAATGGCGTTGGCCGGACATTCGCCCGTGCATGTGCCGCAGCCCTGACACTGCGCCGGATCGATGTACGCCGCGCCGCCCAGCCTGCCCACGCCCGATCGGTCTGCCTGCTGGATGACCTGCGGAATCGAAAACGGGCAAATCCGGGTACAGGTCAGACAGCCGACACACTTCTTTGGATCGACCTGCGCCACGACCCCGCCCAGATGCAGTGTGCCCTGCGACAACAGGGTGAGGGCGCGCGCCGCTGCCGCCATGGCGTGACTGATGCTTTCCTCGATAAACTTGGGATAGTGCGCCATGCCCGCCAGGAAAATGCCTTCGCGCATAAAATCCATCGGGCGCAGCTTCAACTGAGCTTCCTTGAAAAAGCCCTCGCCGGTGATCGGCACGTGGAGTGTCCTGGCCAGATCGATCGTCCCCTCAGCCGGGGCGATGGACATGCTGAGCGGCACGAGGTCGGCGGGCAGCGTCAGTTCCCGATTGAGCGCCAGATCGCGCACGCGCACCACCACCCGATCGGCCCCGGCGGCGATGGCGGGCGGCTCGTCGTCGGTGTAGCGAATGAAGACGACGCCCAGCCGCCGCGCTTCGGTATAGTATTCCTCGCGGAAGCCATACGTCACGATGTTCTTGAACAACACGCTGACGCGGCACGCCGGGTTGAACAGTTTCAGCCGGATGGCGTTCTTCAGCGTGTTGGTGCAGCACACGCGCGAACAATAATCGGCCATGCCCTCCGGCCGCACGCATTGAATCATCACCACATCCTTAAGTGCGGCAATGGCCTGCGGCTGATGGATGATCGTTTCTTCCAGATCGCGCTGCGTGATCACGTGCGGCAGCGCCAGCCACGGATGCTCGCGCGTCTCGCGTCCGCCGGTCGCCACGATCGTTACCCCGTGCTCGACGGTGAATTCGTCGGCGGAGTCGTCGGGATAGGTCGTGCGCAGATCGGCGCGGAAGTTGCCCACGTGCCCGGTGTGGTGGGTTACTTCTGTTCGGGTGTGAATGGCGATGCGCCGGTGCGCGCGCACGCGATTGACCAGATCGCGCAGCAGGCGCTGAGGATCGTACCCCTCGGCCACGTAGTACAGATTCGAGAGATTGCCGCCCAGCATCTCGCTGCGCTCGACCAGCTGCACATCGTAGCCGCTGTCGGCGATCGCCAGGGCGGCCGTCATGCCGGTCACGCCGCCGCCGATGATGAGCGCGGCGGGCCGGCACAGGCTCTGCTCTTTGTGCACGGGCTGCGCTGCCCGGACGCGCCCGATGGCGACGCGGATCAATTCCTGTGCTTTGCGATTGGCCAGCGCGCGCTGCTGCATGTGAACGGCGGTGCATTGCTCGCGCAGGTTGACCAGTTCCAATAGATAGGGGTTCAGACCGGATTGCTGCAGCAGCCGCTGGAACAACGCCTCGTGCGTGCGATTGCTGCACGCCCCGATTACGATCCGGTTGAGGTGCGCTTCTTCGATGCGCGTCTGGATATGCTCCAGCGCCGTCGGGAAGCAGGCAAAATCCAGCGTTTCGGCAAACACCACGCCCGGCGATTGCGCCGCCCGCCGCAGCACCTCGGGCAGATCGATGGCGCGGCCGATCGTCGAGCCGCACGCGCACGCGAACACGCCGACGCGCTGCGGTTCGTGGCTCACATCGCGTTCAGGCCGCAGATCGGGTTGCGACAGGAACGGCCAGGCGCGCGAATAAGGGTGGGTGCGCAGGCGGTCGTTGAGCAGACGCATCGCTTCGGCGGCTGCGCCGCTGGCGTCGATAATGGTCTCGACAATTTCCCGGGGCGACGCGAATGCGCCGCACACAAAGACACCGGGGCGCGACGTCTGGAGCGGCGTGAATTTATCGGTCTGGCAGAAGCCGTATTCGTTGAGTTCAATATCCAGCAGTCCGGCCAGCGCGCGGGCCGATGCGGGCGGTTGCAATCCTGTAGCCAGCACCACCGCCTCGAAGCGTTCTGTGCGCAACCGGCCGTCGGGCGCGGCGTAGTGCAAAGTCAGATCGTGGGTGGCGGGGTCTTCCTGCACGGCCGAGACGCGGCAGCGCACGTAACGGACGCCGTGCCGATCGCGCGCGTTGGCAAAGTACACGCTGTATTCTTTGTTGAACGCCCGCTCGTCCATGATGAAGACGCAGCAATCCACGTCGTCGCCCAGGCGCTGTTTGGCCAACAGCGCCTCCTTGGTGGCGTACATGCAGCAGATGGACGAGCAGAACGAGTTGTGCTGATCGCGCGAGCCGAC
>JACRBO010000220.1 GCA_016219235.1 Chloroflexota bacterium | reverse complement strand
CGCGTCGTCGATCTGGCGTATGGCGAAGCCAACGTAAAGGACAATGTGGCGGCCAATAGTTACTTCCAGAAAGTGGAGATTGAAATAGCCGCATGGAATAATACGTAGTCACAAACCGTAGCGGTTGTTCTCAGCCCCGATCGCTGTTGCCAGGCGATCGGGGCTGTTTGTTACACCCGCACGTTCGGATCGAACATCTTGGCATGTTCGTCCAACGCAAACCGATCGGTCATCCCGGCAATGTAGTCACACACCGCGCGCGGCAAGCCCTCCGTCTCGATGCGCTGCCGGGCCGATTCGGGCAGCGTGCGCGGCTCGGCCACGTAGGCGTGAAACAGTTCGCTCAGCAGACGATCGGCCTTGGTTTGCATTCGCGTTACGCGATAGTGACGATACATGCGGCTGTAGAGGAAGTCTTTCAGGCCGCGATTGATCTGCTTGAATTCGTCGCTGAAGCCGATGACATTGTGCGCGAGCGCCTGCAAATCGGCGATGGTCTGGATGCCGGCCCCGACCAGCCGTTGATCGGTCGCCCGAATCACGTCGGTCACTTCCAGCCCGATCAGGCGGCGGATGAGCCGGTGCCGCCACAATTCGTCGAACTCGCGCCCGTCCCAGCCGACGCTGCTCTTCACCCGCTCCCACAGTTCCAGCCCGTCCAGATTGCGCGGTAGAAACAGGCCCGCTCGCAGACCGTCGTCCAGATCGTGCGCGTTGTACGCAATCTCGTCGGCGGCGTTGGCGATCAGCGCTTCCAGCAGGCCGCGCAAGTGCGGCGCAAACCCTTCGGCATAACTCTGCGTCGCATATTCTGGCTCGGGCTGTAGGATGCCCTCGCGCACGTCGTAGGTGAGGTTGAGGCCGGGCCAGTTGGGATAGCGGCGCTCCAGTTGTTGCACGATGCGCAGCGCCTGCTGATTGTGGTCGAAGCCGCCGTGAGCGCGCATCAGCGTATCCAGCGCGCGTTCGCCGGAATGCCCGAACGGCGGGTGGCCGATGTCGTGCACCAGGCACACCGTCTCGGCCAGGTCTTCGTTTGCGCCCAGCGCGCGCGCCAGCGTCCGGCCAATCTGCGCCACTTCAAGCGTGTGGGTCAATCGGGTGCGGTAATAGTCGCCTTCCGTATTGACAAAGACCTGCGTTTTGTATTCGAGCCGCCTAAAGGCCGTCGTGTGAATGATGCGATCACGATCTCGTTGATAGGCCGTGCGATACGCATGCTCGTCTTCGGCATAGACACGGCCTTTCGAGTTACGGCTGCGCATGCCATACGATGCCAGCGCGCGATCTTCGTTGGCTTCCAGAACTTCGCGGGTGATGAGCATCCTGTGTCCTCCCTGTAAGAACGTCACCAATCAGCCCGGCGCTCAGCTGGTCTTGTGATCCAATCGGGCGTGTGTTACCATTGACAACGATGAATGGTTACGTCTTTGCCGAATTACTTGACGCCCGATCATCGGTTGACGCCCAGCCAGCGCTCGACCCATCTGCGACTTGTCGTGACGACGCCGTGTGTTGGATCTGCGGCGCGGCCAGCCTTGACGTGCATTGCAAGATCATCTGCAAAAACTGCGGTTTTATGCGCGACTGCAGCGACCCGTAATTACGGTGCGGCCGGCGAGTCGGCCGGCGCGCGGGTCTGATATTGCAGGCGCCGCATGCGCTCGGACAACTGGCCGTCGGTGAGCTGTCCAGTGGCCCAGTGCTCCACTTCCGGGCCGGTCAGTTCCAGCACCAGGCGCGTATCTGCCTGGCCGGCGGGATCGGGCACATCGACGCGCACCAGGTTGTAAGGACCGCAGTTGAATTGGCTGAGTCTGGCCGTCACGCTGAACACATCCCAGGCCGCAGCCGCGTCGGGGCCGATGACGTTGACGAATAGCGCCGAGTCGGTGATGGACACTGACGCGGCGACGCCTTGTTGGCGTAAACCCAGGGCCGCGCTTGCCTCGCACTGTGCGTTGTTGTCGGGACCGGGTGTCAGGGCCAGTGATGGCGGCAATTCCTCGGTGGTCAATAGCACCACGAGACCACCGAGCACCAGGACATTCAGTACGGCGATTACGGCCACCGCGATGACTTGCTTGCGCGACAATGAATTTGATCGAGATGAAGATGACATTGGTTGATCATAGCATGCCTGTGCAGGCTCGCCAAGTGACTGACTCCGTATCGGTCGTATCCGGCCTCGAGCGCGCCATCCTCGAAACGGTCCTGTACTCCGACTTGTTCGACTATGCCCTCACCCTTGCTGAACTGGCGCACTACTTGATCGGCGTTAGCGCCACCGTGGACGCGGTGCGTGCGCAGTTGACCCGATCGAACTGGCTGCGCGAGCGCGTGCGCGTGATCGACGGTTACGTGGTGGTCTGCGGGCGCGAGACGCTGATCCAGCGGCGGCGCGATCGGCGATCCACCTCCGATCGGCTGTGGGTGCGCGCGCGGCGTTTTGTGCGCGTGTTGAGTGCGCTGCCCTTCGTGCGTTTCGTCGGTGTGACCGGCGCGCTGGCGATGGACAACTGCGCGGCGGGCGACGACATCGACGTGATGATCGTCACCGCGCCCGATCGAGTGTGGCTGACCCGCGCGTGTTCGATCGCGCTGGTGCGCGTGGGCAAGTTGTTCGGCGACACGCTGTGCCCCAACTATCTGATTTCCGAAAACGCGCTGGCGCTGGAGCGTCAATCGCTGTTTGTGGCGCATGAGTTCATG
>JACRBO010000222.1 GCA_016219235.1 Chloroflexota bacterium | reverse complement strand
TTGCTGAAAAGGCGCGATCTGATTCTGTTCGATCAACGCGGCACCGGCTACTCGCAGCCCGCGCTCGATTGCCCCGAAAGCATCCAGCAGACCATGGAGATGCTGCCTCAGAACCTGACGACCGCGCAAAGTGAGGAGCTAAGCAACAAGGCATTGTTGGCTTGTCGCGAGCGGCTGGTCAAAGCAGGTGCCAACCTGGCCGTGTTCAACAGCGCGCAGAATGCCGCCGATATTGGCGCATTAGCCAAAGCGCTGAATCTTCAACAGGTGAATCTGTACGGCATTTCCTACGGCACGCGGCTGGCCCTGACCGCCATGCGCGATGTGCCGCAAGCCGTTCGCAGTGTGGTGATCGATTCGGTCTATCCGCCACAAGTCGATCTTTACTCGCAACTGCCCGTCAATGGTGCGCGTGCATTTGAAGTGCTCTTTAAGGCGTGTGCAGACGATCGGACGTGTGCGGCCGCCTTTCCTGATCTTAAATCAGAGTTTTTCAAACTCGTCGATCGACTGAACACCACTCCGGTTACGATGACCATCACGCTGCACTCCGGCGAGCAAAAAGAGGCATTAATGAACGGCGACGGTCTGATCGGGTTGGTGTTTCAATCGCTTTACGGTGTCCCGATTATTCCCACCATCCCGCGCATGATCTTTGACATCCGCGATGGCGATTATTCGCTGGCTGCCGGCCTGCAAGCCGAATTCCTGGCCTCGATGGATAACATCAGTAACGCCATGCAGTACTCGGTGCAGTGCAACGAAGAAGTGCCGTTTGATAGCAGCGCCGATCTGGATGCGACGCTGAAGCTGCTGCCGCAGTACGGCGCGTTGGCGGCCAAGGGACAATATGCGTTCTGTTCGGCATGGGGCGTGCCGACTGCCGATACAAAGGAGAATCAACCTGTTTCCAGCAGTATTCCGACGCTGGTCTTCAGCGGCGGCTTCGATCCGATTACGCCGCCTGCCTGGGCTGAGCTCACAGCGGCGACGTTGTCGCAGGGCTACTACTTCAATCTGCCGCGCGGTGGGCACGGCACCAGTCTCAGCGAAGACTGCCCGCGAAAAATGATACTTGCTTTCTTGGACAATCCAACTGCCAGGCCCGATGCGGCCTGCATTGATGAGACGATGCTTAAGACCAGTTTTTCGGTGCCGCTGAAACCGGAAGACATTACACTCACAGCGTTTACTGAGCCGGCGCTAAGCATCAGCGGAGTCGTACCGGCCGATTGGAAGAAAGTCAGCCTGGGCACGTACACGCCCAGCGGGCAGTTGACGGATCAATCGGCGCTGTTGCAGCAAGCCGGGCCGATTCAACCGTCGATGTTTCTGAACTTGATGAAGAGCCAGCTGGCGCAGAGTGGCATCAAGACCGATTTCGCGGAAACCGGCACCCGCGAAGCGAATGGCCTGACGTGGAAGTTGTACGCGGCCACCGTCTCGATCGCGGGTGTTGATATTGCCATTGCGGAAGGTGACGGCATCACCTATTTCGTGCTGCTGCAAAGCCCGATCACCGATCGAGACGTTCTTTATGACGCCGTCTTTCTACCAGCGGTCGACGCGCTGAAATCCACCCAATAAGCGAGGTCGTTTGGACACGCAACATCATCCTGACTACATCGATCCGAGTGTGTTTGTGGCCGCAGGCGCGGTCATCACCGGCGACGTGTACCTCGGCGCGCAGAGCAGCGTGTGGTTCAACGCCGTCATCCGCGCCGATACCGATCGGGTGGTGATCGGTGAACGCACGAATGTGCAAGACGGCGTCATCATTCACGTCGATGCGGGCAAACCGTGCACTATCGGCAACGGCGTCACCATCGGACATCGAGCCGTGGTGCATGGCGCGCTCGTCGAAGATGACGTCTTGATCGGCATCGGCGCGATCGTGTTGAGCGGGGCGAAGATCGGGCACGAATCGATCCTGGGTGCGGGGACGCTGGTGACGGGCGGAACCGTCGTGCCGCCGCGATCGCTCGTGCTGGGGGTGCCGGGCCGCGTGGTGCGATCGTTATCCGACGAGGAAGTGGCTTCGATCAAAAACGGGGCCGCGCGCTATGTGCAGTACAGCGCGCAGTATCGCTGTGAATAGTCGTCAGCGCAAGCAAACGAGGAGTGTCCGATGGGCACTCCTCGTTTTGATCATATAATCGCCATCATCGACAACCGTAGACCAGACACACCACCTGCGGTGTCACGTAGGCTTCTGCCAGCGCGGCCAACACGAGCAGCGGCAGAACCACAAATACAAACAACTTCACGAAGTCCACGATTGCCAGGAGCCAGCCCTCGCC
>JACRBO010000221.1 GCA_016219235.1 Chloroflexota bacterium | reverse complement strand
GGAAGTGGGCGTGTATGATTTTGCCAGCGGACAGCGATTGCCGACCTCAACGGGCGGCGACAATGCGCGCTTCGGGTCGTTGGGCGTCGTGGGTCAGTCGGGTGGGTTACCCAACCCCATTGAAGTAAACTTGGGGAATCAACTGGATTTGATTGGATATTCGTTAGATCGACGATCAGCTGCGCCTGATGAATCGATCAACTTGACGTTGTACTGGCGCGCGCGATCAACGATGTCGATCGATTACACGGTGTTCACGCATGTGCTGCAACCGCCAGAGACGATCTGGGCGCAGCACGATAAGGCGTTGCCACCGACGACGGGTTGGTCGATCGGGCAGGTGGTGAGCGACACGTATGAGTTGAAGATCAAGCCCGATGCGCCACCGGGTGTGTATGAAATCGAAGTGGGCGTCTATGAGCCGCAGAAATTCGATCGACTGCGCGTGATCACCGACGATGGCCGCATCACGGAAAACTTTGTGCTGCTCAGCAAGGTGCGGGTTCAATGAACAATGAACAATGATCAATTGGCAACCAATGCGTCGCAGTCTGACCGGCGATTGGATATTGCCGCGTTGTTGGTGATTGCGGCGGTGTGGCTGGTGTTCTTCTGGCCGCTGTTCACACCGGTTGAGACACAGCGTGTGCAGTTGGAACCGGGCGATTTTACACAGCAATTTCTGGTGTTCCGGCAGTTCGGGTTAGATGAACTGCGGCAGAGACGCTGGCCGCTGTGGCTGCCGTGCATCGATAGCGGTTATCCCTATTTTGCCGATCCGCAAGCGGCCTCGTTCTATCCGCCGGTAGTCCTGAATTGGGCGGTGCATGTGCTGAGCGGTTCGCGCACGTTTTCGATCGGCGCGCTGGAACTCGAAGCGGCGCTGCACGTCTTGCTGGCAGCGCTGACGGCTTATGGCTTTTTGCGCGGCGAAGCGCGCTCACGCGGGGCGGCGTTGCTGGGAGCGCTGGCCTTTAGCTTCGGCGGCTACCTGCTGGGCTACCCGGTGCTGCAATTGGCGATCCTCGAAACGGCGGCGTGGCTGCCGCTGGTGATGTGGTCGATGCGGCGGCTGGCCGTCCGGGGCGATGCGCGATCGGTGGTCGTGGCCGGTTGCGTATGGGCGATCGGCGCGCTGGCTGGGCATCCGCAATCTTTAGTCATGATGGGCTACGCGGGCGTGGCCTACTTTGCGTTTGGCGCGTGGCAGGGCCGGTTGCGGGCGCGGCGCGCGGTGGGGCTGTTGAGCACAACGGCGCTGCTGGCGCTGTTGTTGAGCGCGATTCAACTACTGCCGACGTTTGAGTTTATGCGCCTGTCATCGCGGGCGGAACTCTCATTGGATGCGGCAGGCACGGGCTTTCCTGTGTCCGACCTGGTGCAGTTGGTCGCGCCGGGCAGTGTAAGTCGCTATAGCCCGTTGTATATCGGGCTGCTGCCGTTGGCGTTGGTTGCGTTTGCCATCGGCACGGCTATCGTCAAGCGGGTGAGACGCGACGCGCGCGCGTCGTCGGCGCACATTGGGTTGTGGGCCGGCGTGGCGCTTGTGGCGCTGTTGATTTCGTTTGGTAACCACACCCCGGTGTTTAGCGCGCTGTATTACCTGGCGCCGGGGTTCAGGTTGTTTCGCGATCAGGAGCGGCACGCGCTGATCGTTGTGTGGGCGTTAAGCGTGCTGGCGGCCTATGGCGCTGATGGATTGTGGACGGCGTCAGCCCAATCGCTGCGACGTTGGGTGTCGATCGGGTTCGTGGTGATTGTCGTGATCGATCTGGCCGCCAACACCCGATCGGTCAACTGGGTCCCGATGTACGATCCGTTCCCCGCGCCGGCGGCGCTGATGGCGCTCGAAGCGGATGCCCTATCGGATACCATCTTTCGCTTGCACAGCGAGCAGCGTTTGCCGGGACATGCGGCCTGTGTGGCGGGCCTGAGCGAAGTCGGCGGCATCACGCCCATTCATATTGCAGCGTATCAGGATTTCATCAAGCAAGTGCCGCGCGAGGTACGCTGGTCGCTGTTGAATGTGCGCTATGTGGTAACATGGCGCAGCGCGTTGGACGGTCATCTGGGGCAGCCGATTGAGTCGGCTTTGCTATGGCAGCAGGGCGAGGGTTCAGACGCTGCCTATGTGTATCGCTTGGCCGCGGAGCATCCGCGCGCGTGGATCGTGCACGAGGTGATCGTGAAGGCCGATCGAGGCGCGATCTATGCCGCGTTGGGTGAACCGGATTTCAATCCGCGCCGCACGGCGCTGGCGCTCGCCCCGATCGAGGTCGTGCCCAATCAGGTGGTTGAGCCGATCCAGATTACACGCCTTGAACCCAATCAGGTGATCGTGGAGGCAACCTTGACCACCCCGGGACTGCTCGTGGTGAGTGAAGCGAATTATCCCGGCTGGATGGCAACCGTCGACGGTGTGGGGCAGCCGGTGATTGAAGTCAATGGTGCTTTCCGGGGCGTGGCTTTGAAGACCGGCACGTCGCGCGTGCAGCTGACGTTTCAGCCGGTTTCGTTGTGGGTAGGTGGCGCTATCTCGACGCTGGCGCTGCTCGGCTGTATCGCCGGTTTGATCTGGCAAAGAGGACGCAAGGGCTAGCATGACGACGTCTCAACGGAACGGACTGTATGCCGGGCTGAGTGTGTTGGTGCTGCTGGCCTTTGGGTTGCGACTGGTGCAGCTGGGTTACAGCGATCTGACCTTCGACGAGTCGGCCAGCATCTTCATTGCGCGTAAGCCGCTGGCCGAGATGCTGCCGTATCTGTTGCG
>JACRBO010000228.1 GCA_016219235.1 Chloroflexota bacterium | reverse complement strand
GCTGTCGACGGCGAAGATCGTGGGGGCCAGCGTCAGCACGTAGACGATCAGCGGCGCGCCGATCACGATCAGATCGGGCAGCCCGCGATGAAGGCGGAAGCGAGATAGAGGTGGCATCATCAGCTCATCACGGATCGTTGATCGGCGCGCAGCGCAGTTGCAGCGTATCCGCCATAATTTGCGGTTGGCACACCTGCTTATACCCGGCCTGCGTGCTTCGTTCAAGCACCCCGGCAGGCAGCGCGCCTGATTGCGCTTTCAACATTAGCCGCGACTCATACACGCCGGGCAGCGTCAGCGCCAGCCACGGATACTCGGTCGCAATCAGCGCGTCGTCCGGCAGCGCGGTCAATTGCGCCTCCCACGTCACATACGTTTGCCGGTCGATCGCCATCGCGCGCAGGCCGCGCAGTTGAAAGCCAAACCCGATCAACACGAGCGCGATCAGGCAGCCCATCGCGGCCCGCTGCGCGTCGATCGGCACGGCGGCATCGTTCCAGAGCGCGTGTGCGCCGCGCGCCGCCGCGATCGCCAGCACGGCGATCAGCGGCAGGGCATAACGCGGTCCCCATTGCAGGCCGCCCTGCGCCGACCAGCCGCCGATGGCCGTCGCGAACACATACAGCCCAATGCCCAACACGGCTAACGTTCCCCACAGGCGCGTCACGCGATCGGCGGTGGGGTGCAGCCCCCAGCCCGCAAAGGCCAGATACGGCGCACTGAGCACCAGGCCGTGAATCGAACTGTAGTCTTCGGGCGAGAGCAACACGAAGCCGCTCAGCGCCAGCAGCGCCAGCGCCGACACATACACGGGCACATCCCACCCGCGCCGCAGCAGCCAGCCCGAAGCGAAGCAGCCGATCGCCGCGACAACAAACAGCCAGCGGAGCGACGGACTCAGATCGACGCCCTGATGCCCGACCGATCCGATCAGAACATTTGGCGCGATCTCCAGCGCGCTCTCGCGCCCATAACTCAAGACCCGATCGGCCGTCCGCGCCACGTCGGCCGCGTTGCGACGGCCCAGCGGGTGGCCTTCGATCAGTTGATTGCGCGCCAGAAACGGCGTCACGGCGATGATCACGCTCGCGCCGAAAACGAGGAGGCTGACCAGGATCGATCGGGCGGCCACGCGCCGCCGGAGACGAACGATCAACCGGCCGGCGATCAACAGCCCGATCGCGCCGATGAAGATCATAGTTTCGAGGCGCAGATAAAAGGCTAAGCCCAGGAGCAGACCGCAAAGCGAAAACCACCGCGCCCGATTGGTTGTCACGCCTCGAATGGCTGCGGCAAAGCCCGACAAGATCAACAGGCTGTGCAGCGTGTGTTCCCAATACGTCAGGCCGTAAAACCAGACGGACGACGCGAGTGTAATGGCGAGCAGTGCGCCCCACGCCGCGCGTTTGGAGAGCGACCTGACCGCCGCATAGACGCCCAGGCCGATCAGCAGCGCACTCGCGATCGGGATGAGGTACAGGCCGCGTACGCCCAGCAGTCGATAGGGCAGCCCGGACAGGGCCGGAAACCAGCCCGGCCACCAGCTGTAGATCGCGTTATCCACGCGCAGCCAGTAGAGCAGCGGGACGTGTTGGAGCAGAGGATCGATCGGGGCGGCCGGGTACGGGAGCGGATCGCTCCACTCGCCCGTGCGGGCTATCCGCTGCAGCGTCAGATACTTGCCGCCTTCATCGGGCGACCAGAAGACGGGGCGATCGGGCAGTGCCAGCAGGCATAGCAGGTAGAGGCAGGCGATCGCCCCTATCGCGGTCCACCCGCGGTCAGGGGTGGTTAGCCGTCTTGCCCGGTGTTCAAGCTGCCGATTCGTCACGCGCCCACAGCCGTTAATGAACCAACTGCCGAACGATCAGGGGGAGGTATGTGCAGTACGGATTGGGAGAGCAATAAGAGCCGTAATAACCATAGCGCGCCAGAACCGAGGCATCCCCTTGCGCCAGAACCTTGTTCGTCAGCGTCGGCGGCCCGTCAAGAATAACGGCGGCTGTCAAAATCAAGGCAATGATCAGACCACTGAGAAGAAATCGCCGGGTGATGGAAGGTAGGGTTGTCATTGATGTGACTCCATGAATAGAATCAAATGATTTTGGTCGGGCTGTTCGACAAATTTCTCGTTGGATTCACTGGTTAAACACGAGTGTCTAAAATGTTTATTTGTATAATTGTTATACATCTTTATTATGATTTTGTCAATCAAGGTTTCAAAATAGTGACAAAAGTACTATTCTGGAAATTTTGAGGCAAGCGGGCGTTTATGCCAGACGCAAAAAAGACGAGCGATGATCTGTTGCTCATCGCTCGTCCCTCGTTACAGCAGTGTGTTACGAACCGGCTACAGGCCAACCTCGGCGTTGAAGTCTTCGATCAAGGCATCGATCG
>JACRBO010000216.1 GCA_016219235.1 Chloroflexota bacterium | reverse complement strand
GGGTCGGGTAGTTGCGCGTGCCTTCAATCAGGAGTGAGTTGGGCGGCGCAGTACCATACAGAAATTCCGCGGCGGCTACTTCATTCGGGGTGAAATAATACTGCCGATCCTTGCCGTAATAGGCAAACACAAAACCGATCAGCAAAACCGCGCTTACGGCCACGGCCACCCACGGCGTGCGCCGCGATTCAGTCACGGCGGCATCCGGGTAAATCAATGCGGCGGCAAAGAACGCCGCCGACGGCAGCGCGAACAAATAGACCCGGAACAGGATTTCGCCGCCGTAGGAGTTGATTAACGGCAGGCTTAACACAGCGATCAATAACAGGAACGGCCGCCAATCCCGATGGCCCTGGCGCATCCGGCGGAGGCCGCCCAGCACGGCCAGCAGCCACAGACCGCCCGTCAGCGCGCGGCCCATCAGTGAGACTAGTCTTTGACCGGCGCTGATCTGATTTACGTCGATCAGGTTCGCGTCGAGGTTGCTGGCAAACTGACCGACTGAACTAAAGATGAACTCCAGCCGATCGAGCAGGAAAGCTTCCGCGCCATACAAAATCCATAGCGCCAGGATGATCGTCATCAAGACCGGCAGCCACGTGGCGTTGCAGCGGCGGAAAATCACCAGCACCGCAAGCGCGCTGATCGTCATGAACGGCGTCAGTTGATGGCTGGACGTCATGACCAGAAAGATCAGGATGACGATCAGCATCAGGCCGACGCGTTGCAGCGGCGACGAAGCGGCGGCGGCAGGTTCGGGCGTCCGTAATGGGCGATCGCCGATCAATTTGTGAAGAGTTGTTTGCAGCCCGATCGGTACGCGCCACCTGAAGGGGATCGATCGAACGCGCGGCGCGCCGGCGCTGAACCATTTGAGACAGACATACAGACTGATCAAGTAGAAAAAGAAGCTCAAGGCTTGCGGCGAGAAATAATCCTGCCCCACCCAGTTTGACAGGAAGAAAATCCAGACGCTCAGCCAGATCAAACGCCGATCGGTCGTGAAGGTGCTCAAGAGCAGCAGCAACGCGCCAAAGTTCAGCAGGTTGAAAAAGACCGGCGCCCAACCGGCGTAAGCCAGCGCACTGGTAAACCCGGCCGCCTCGGTTAGCAGCGCGTTAAAGGCAAAGAACCCCGGCCAATCGTGATAGGCATCCAGCGCGGCGATCTCTGGATTGACGCTGCCGTGCCGTTGAATGTAGTCCACAATCCCGACGTGTTTCCATGCCCACGAGTAGCGCAGCGTGCCGTAGAGAATGTTGGGCGTCCCGTGGATGATGACGATCAGCACGATCACGTAGATCGCCAGCACCATCGGCGGCGTCTGCGGCCGCTGCACGGCCAGGCAGAAGCCCAGCGTCAGCAGCGCCAGCGCCAGATAGATCGACACCGGAAAGACCGACAGCAAGCCCAGGTCGGTCATGCGCCTGACGTCGATGGTGGGCAGCGCGAGCGCCCAAACGACCACGGCGATGAGCACCGGCAGCAGCGCCTGGCCCGACCAGGGGGTCAGCCAGTTGGCGGTGCGCAGCCACAGCCGTCGCTGCAAATTAGACGTGCTTGTATTCAATGACTTGCCCCACATTTTCAGATCGGTCAGATGTGATGCAGCACACCCTCGACATTTTTCGTCAGCCACAACCAGTTGCCCGCATACCGATCGGACTTGGTCAGATTCCGCGCGATATGCCGCAGCCAGCTCAGCAGAATCAGCGTTCGCGTTTCAACCACTTCGCCGGGCAACGCCGCCTGCGCCTCGATCAATATATCCAACTCCTGCGTCGTCCATTTCTCCCGCGTCAACAGTTCGCGCACCACGTCGCCCATCTCGCGATTCTCGACCAGCATCCGCATCGACAACAGGAAGTGCATCAAGTCCAATTGCGGCAACTCACCGGCGGCGGCCAGATCCCAATCGACGATGCCCGTCAACCGCGCGCCGTCGGCGGTCGCCAGAATATTGCCGGGCATGTAGTCACCGTGAATCCAACTGACCGACACCCGCCGCCCCATGAGCGAACTCTTCAATTCGGCGGCCAACCGATCGAGTGCGCGCGCGCCTTCACCCGCTCGATCGTGCCGGATCGCAACCGGCCGGATCGCCTGCAAGGGCCGATCGATCCAGCGGGTCAACAGGTCATCATTGACGAACGCCGTCGACGCTGTTGCCCGGTGGAGTTGCGCGATGGTATTAGCCGCAGCCGCCTGCAAACAGGTCCGCAGGGTCACATTGCCCAGCAAATGGCGGCCGTCAATGCCGGGCAGGTGTCGCTCGATAAGATAAAACCGGTCGGCGGCTTCGCCGCTCGTCAAGATGGCCGGCATCAACGCCGTTAGTCCGTCGAGCCGCGAATCAGCCCGCAGCCGCGTAAGCACTTTGACCTGCGTTTTCAGATTCATTGCCGCACGCTCAGAATGAGCCAGCTTCAGGATCGCGGTCGGCGGCTGGTCGATCGGTCCCAGATTGGCGACGGTCATATCGTTCAACGACCCGATCAAGTCTTGCACATTCCACGTCGTCGTCGGATCCGGCTCCGTCGTCAAGGCGATCGTTGATGCGACGGTCCGCATTAACTCGGTGGCTTCGGCCGCGCGGCGGTGATTGTCTCGCGCCTGCCACCACCGGCGTGGCGCGGCCAGCACCCGCCACAGATTGCCCAATGGCAGGTTTACCAGCCAGGCTGCCCGCAGTTCCGTAAACAGCAAAACCACCGCCACGCTCGTCTGAGCGATCAGCCACGCCCAGCCCAGCCCGTCGAGGCCGCTCCGCTCCAACAGCCAACTCCCCAGCCCAATCACCAGCGCGCACTGCGCGCCCTGAACCACCACAATCGCCATCATGCGGCGCTGCACGCGGGCGATGCTCAGATACAGGGCAATCACCATCTGCGGCAGCGCCGACAGACTTAACAGGCGCAGCAGCGTCGTGCTGTCGGCGGCATAGTTCCTGCCGAATATCTGCAAAATGAGCGGCGCCCCCATAACGAGCACCGTTACAATCGGGACGAGCAGGCGCGCCGTCTGGATCAGCACCCGGTAACTGTAGGCATACAGTCGATCCGGCTCCAGCGCGGCTTCCGCAATGAGCGACATGCCCATGTTGCGGCTGATCAGATACAGGGTATAGGCGACGGTCCAACTCAAATAAAAATAGGCGTTGGCGGTCGCGCCGAGCTGCTCCACGACGACGAGCGGCATTACGTTGACGGTGGCGATCCATGCGAGTGAACTGACGTAATCACCGGCGACATAGCGCGCGATCTGTCTCCACCCGCCCGGCGCCGCGACTTGAGCGGTGGTCTGGACGTGCCGCGGGATCAGGTGTCGAAAGATCAGCCAGTTCAGCGGCACACTGATCGCGATCAACGGAATGATCCACGAGGCCAGCACGCCATAGCGCGGCAGCGCAGCCGCCAATGCCACCAGCAAAATCGCCTTGCCGATTGCAAACACCAGATTCTCGATCGGCACCCAGGTGGTCTGACGCAGACCCGTCAGCGCGCTGTCTTGCAGCACAAAAATACACCACATCGCTGTGGCCACCACGAACCACCCGCCAAACCCCGACACAAACGCTTCCAGCGTCGGTGTCCACACCCGGACGCCCAGGACAAAAATCAGACTGGCCGCGCCTGCGACCAGCGCGCTGATGATGTAAGCCGAGCCTACCAATCGGGCCGTCGTCCGGCCGGCGGTAGGCACAAAGCGATTGAGCGCATTCATCAAATTCAACTGCGACAGGTTCGAGATAAACATCATGGCCGACAGCGCCGCCGCATTCAGGCCGATCACCTCCGTGGTGTAATACCGCGCCGCGAGGATCCAGTACACCAGCCCCAGCGCCGAAGTGACCGCCGAGCTAAAGACCAGCGCGTAACCATTGCGATACAACGGCGTCCGCAGGTGATCGATGAATCGCTCGAAGTGGAGCGCGGCCAATCGTCGCGTGAAAGCAGACATGCTTAACGACCCATCATTAAACATTGCTCAATTCGCCGGCCGGGCGGCTGCGTCTGTTTGCCACACCCGCACGTAATCGATCTGATAGTCACTCGGAAACTGAGTCGAGGCATCCGGTGCGCCTGGCCAGTCGCCGCCCACCGCCAGATTCGCCAGCAGGTACATCGGCTCCGCTGGAATCGTGGCCTGGTCCGTGTAACGCCAACGCTCGACGCCGTCGACGTACCAGACCAGCGCCTGCGGCTGCCAGTTGATGGCGAAAGTGTGCCAGCCTGCGGAGAAATCGGGGCCGATCCATTTGCCGCCCTTATCGCCGCGCTCACCGTCGGCCGTGAGATAGTGAAGGCGCAGATGAACGACCTGCGGTTCATCGCCGATGATCTCCATCACATCGATCTCGGGCCGCGAAGTGTGATCGATCGGCAACAGCCAGAAGGCCGGCCACAGACCCTTGCCCGTTGGAATCTTCGCTCGAATCTCCGCGTAACCATACGTGAACGAAAACTTGACCGGCTGCGTTCGGTCATAGCTGGCGCGGCCTGACGTAATGACCCCGGAAGTATAGTCATAGACTTTTCCATCAGAGGCTGTCTGCGTGCGCGGCTGCGCTCGCAGTCGAAGCACGCCGTCGGCCACCAGGACTTGATCGGGTTGATACCATTCCAGTTCATGGTTGGTGGCGATCGTACAACCCTGCTTGCCCCACCAGTAACAGGTCGTCCACCGGCCGGTATTGAGCGCCGTCCCGTTAAATTCATCACTGAAGATCAGATCCCACCCGCCGATCTGCCCGATCGGCGTGACGGGCGGTATGGCCGTGGGCGTCGGCGCGGGTGTTGGCCGGGCCGGGATCATGATCGGAATATGTTGAACCAGGCCTTGCGACAGGCAACCATCGAGCGAGAGGCTGATCATCCATAGACTGACTATGGCCAGGAATTTGCGCATGAGCGAGTTCACTTACCGGCCGAAGCCGCGAACTTCGACTCGCCGCTGTGTCACGCCGGCGAGGGCGTTCGACGATTCAATCGACTCGTCGCCGGCGCGCGTGACCTTGAACAGATTCCGGTACACAACCTTCCGCGATTCATCGCCCTGCGGCGCAAACGCCTTGAAAGCGCCGAGCCACTCCACGGTGGAGTGGGCGCACATCGCCTGCAAATAATCGGCCAGCCAGTCGCGTGGCGAAGACTTTAACATCGACAGTCCAAATTCGGGCGGCATCTCGGCTTCGCCCGTTTCAAAGAACAACACGCGTTGTGATTTGGCCCAGACGGCGGTCAGCAGTTCACTGGCTGCCCCCAGGCCGTAGGCGCGCACCCAGTGATGCCACACCGACAGCAGCAGGACCAGATCAACTTCCGGCAGGAGCCGCACTGTGTCGCGATTGATTGCCAGGTTGCAGAATGCGACCCCGGCCACGTTGAGCTTGCGCGCGGCCCGCTGCGCAATCCTGAGAAAGCGATCGTCCAGATCGATGCCGAGCGTGGAAATGCCCTTGAAAGCCAGCGAGAAACAAAAGTAGCCGACATTGCAGCCTACGTCCAGCGCCGAATCGATCGCCAGATCGTCGATGGCCGATTCGATCGCCGCCCAGCGCGCCTCGGTTCCTTCACCGCGTTTGGCCGTCGTCAGACCCAGCCACGGCAGCGGCTGATACAGCAGCGTGGGAAAGGCATCGAACCGGAATTGAAGTTCGTCAATGCCGCGTTGAACCAGTGTTCTGATAGTCACAGTGTACTCCTCCACCAGGCGGTTGGCTAGACATCTCTAAAGCCTATCAGGCGCTTCACCAGACCGCGCAGCCGCCGATCGATCTGCGTAATGGGCCAGCGTTCCACTCGATACTCTGCATACGAGCAGGCTTCCGCGCCAAAGCGTTCTTTGAAGTTAGCCAGCGTCGTCGATACGCCCGACTCGCCCATATGATAAGTGCGACAGCCTGCCCGGCAGGCATCTTCGATCGCGAGTCGCTGCAACAGATCGTTCGCGCGGGTCGAGGTCGCTAACGTTTTGTCCATCGCCCCGCGGGTGTAGTGCGCGTTTTTATCTTGCAGCACCATCATCGCCGCGACCGGTTGTCGATCGAGCCACGCCACCCGGATGCGGCACGCCTCGCCCAACTGCTGAGCGAGCAGCTGAAACTTGCGCAGCGGATCGCGTCGAGTGGCCCGCCAGCGCGCCAGCGCCGGCGGTTCATGCTGCTGCTGCGCCCAGCGCTCGATCGATTGCAGGAACAGGCCATAGAAGATCGGTACCAGGCGACCCGTCGTATCACATTCGACGACCAGGCCCGATCGTTCCGCCTTCCGAATCTTGTTGCGCGTGGCGCTGCTAAAGCGCTGCGTCCAGACTCGATCGAAACCGCCGCTCAGATCGAGCACGTGCGCCAGGCGCGGAATGACCTGCACGCCGGGTAGCTGCGCCGCGGTCCAGATCGCGCCCGACAAAGGATTAGGCCGGATGCATGTGCGCAGAGCGCCTTGCTGAAGCAGGTCAGTCATCACCGCGGTCACATCATCGCGTGTGATGGCCTGCGTCCCCAGCAGCCCGCCGATGCCCCAGCCGTCGGGCTGCGAGGCCTGCATCGTCAGCGCCGCCGGCCAGTGCCGTCGCCGCACCATCGGCAGCAACAATCGCCGCCCGTCGGGCCACTCATACGCGCGGCTCGCATCCGCGTAATCGCCAGTCGCGCAGAGGCAGTCGAGCCAGGTCGGCGTCTGAGACACGATCGCATCCGGATCAACTGTGAGCACTTCGCCCCACCACGCGCGCGGCGCGGGACTGATGACCGTAAACGCCTGTGCCTGCAGCCGATCGGCTTTCCGCTCCAGGGCGGCCGGTAAAGCCGTCAGGCCAGCCATTGATTGAAGCGTGACAGGATGGTCTGAAGCCGCGTCTTGCCTGACAGGTCAGCCATGTGCGCTGGCGTCAAACGCCATCGCAGCCGCCGAATCAGCCGCCACACTTTCGTCCAGAGCTGCTCCCCGGCCGGCGCAATGCGCAAGTTGCGGCCCGCCAGCAGATCGGCCAGACGCTCAACATCGGTCTGCGGCGAGATGATGATCCGCGCCAACGCAAAGCGATCATCGGTCGTGGTGCTCAGCGCATGCTTGACTGCGCAGGCTGAGGTGAACCCGGCGGCCTGCACTAACTCACGCACTGCCGGACTGTAATAGCCATAGGGATAAGCGAACGTC
>JACRBO010000215.1 GCA_016219235.1 Chloroflexota bacterium | reverse complement strand
TTGCTCAGTTCCTTGCTCAACTTCACGCGCTGCGCCTCGCCGCCCGACATCGTGGGAGCGGGCTGGCCCAATCGGATGTAGCCTAAGCCGACATCTTCCAACGTCTTCAACTTGCGTTGAAGTGGCGGGATGTTCTCAAAGAAGATCAGCGCTTCGCTCACCGTCATCGCCAGCACTTCGGCGATGTTCTTGTCCTTGTAGCGGATTTGCAGCGTCTCGCGATTGTAGCGCGCGCCGTGGCACACATCGCACAGCACGTACATGTCGGCCATGAACTGCATCTCGATCTGGATTTCGCCTTGCCCTTCGCACGCCTCGCAGCGACCGCCCTTGACGTTGAACGAGAAGCGGCCCGGCAAGTAGCCGCGCACTTTCGATTCGGCCATTTCCGAAAAAAGATCGCGGATGTCGTTGAAGAAGCCCACGTACGTCGCGGGGTTCGATCGGGGCGTGCGGCCGATCGGGGTCTGATCGATGTTGATGATCTTGTCGATGTGCTGGACGCCATCCAATCCGCCGACGCTGCCGGCTTTGTCGTGCGCGCCGTTGAGCAGCTGGGCTAATCGCTTGTACAGCGTCTCCACCACGAGCGTGGACTTGCCCGAACCGGACACGCCTGTCACGCAGACGAACTCGCCCAGCGGAATCGTCACGTCCAGATTCTTAAGATTGTTTTCCGACGCGCCGCGAATGGTCAGGCACTGGCCGTTGCCTGTGCGCCGTTCCTTCGGGACTTCGATGCGCAATCGGCCGGAGAGATAACCGCCTGTGAGCGACGATTTGTCTTTCAGGATTTGATCGTAGGTGCCTTCAAAGATGATGCGTCCGCCATGCTCGCCCGCGCCGGGGCCGAGATCGACGATCCAGTCTGACGCTTCCATCGTGTCTTCATCGTGCTCGACCACGAGGACGCTGTTGCCCAGATCGCGCATGGATTGCAGCGTCTTGATCAGACGGGCCTGATCGCGCGGGTGCAGGCCGATGCTGGGTTCATCCAGCACGTACAGCACGCCCGTGAGCCGAGAGCCAATTTGAGTGGCAAGGCGAATGCGCTGCGCCTCGCCGCCCGACAGGGTAGCCGTGGTCCGATCGAGCGTGAGATAGTCCAGGCCCACATCGACCATGAATTGCAGGCGCGAATTGACCTCTTTGAGAATCTGCTTCGCAATCGTCATCTGGCGCGGGGTGAGCGGCAGCGCTTCCTGCCCATGCCCGCCGCTGCGCGGCGGTGGGCCGCCTGGCGTCGACTTCACTCCGTTGCGCTCACGCCATACCTCAGCCTCCGGCTGAGTGGCGCGCTGGGCGGGACGCTTGCTGCCGTTTTCGCGCAATGATTTGACCCACTCCAATGCATGCACGACCGGCATCGACGTGATGGTCTGGATGTTCTTATCGGCGATGGTCACGGCCAGCACGGCGGGCTTCAGGCGTTTGCCCTGACAGGTGGGGCAGGGCACTTGCGCCATGTAACCTTCGATCTTGCTGCGAATGTAATCGCTGGTCGATTCGAGATAGCGGCGGCGCAAGTTATTGATGATGCCTTCAAACGTCGTGGAATAAATGCGCTGATCGCCGGTGCGATTCTGATAGCGCACCGGAATCTTCTCGTCGCCGCTGCCGTATAGAATGATGTCGCGCTGCGCGGCCGACAGCGACTTCCACGGCGCAGCCATATCGATCTTGAAATAGGCGCACGTGGCGCGCAGCAGTTGGAAATAGTACGTGTCGTCGTTGCTGCGATTCTCCGTGTTCCATTCCATCGCCGCGATGGCGCTGCCGTTGAGCGAACGATCGGCGTTGGGCACGATGAGGTCAGGATCGATCTCAAGTTTCGTGCCCAGGCCCTGACACGTCTCACACGCGCCGTGCGGCGAGTTGAACGAGAACGTGCGCGGCTCGATTTCGGGCAAGGACGTGCCATCGTAGGCGCAGGCGAAACGCTCGGAGTACAGGTGATCGATCGGTTCTTTGTCGGTGACATCGTTGATGATGACAGTGCCATCGCCCAGGCGCAGCGCCGTTTCGATCGAGTCCGCCAATCGGCTGCGCTCCAGGTCGGGCTTGATTACCAACCGATCGACCACGGCCTCGATCGAGTGATTTTTGTACCGATCGAGTTCGATGGTGTCGTTGACGTCGTAGATCGTGCCATCGACGCGCACACGCACGTAACCGGCCTTGCGGATGTCCTCGAAGACCTGTTGATGATGACCCTTGCGATCTTTGAT
>JACRBO010000214.1 GCA_016219235.1 Chloroflexota bacterium | reverse complement strand
CGACATCGTCCAGGCTGGCGACGTGCTGGCCGCGCTCGACACCGCCGATCTGGAGCAACAGGTCGCTGAAGCCGGGCAAGCGTACTTGATTCAACAGGCTACCTATAGCAACACACTCCAACCTGCTGCCTCAACCGTCGCCTCAGCCCGTGCCGCCATAAATAGCGCGAATGCCGCTTACCAGGCCGCGAAACAAAAAAACGCCGCCAATCAGGATCAAGTCACGGTGAGCTGCTTCAATCTGCAAGCTGCCGCTGATGCCGTGGGTCGCACGCGCGATGCTTATCAGGCGATCGAGAATGATCTTAGAGGCTGGATTCAAGTCGAAAAACAGGCGCGCAAGGCCGACTGGGAATCGGCCCAAAATGCGTACGAAGCGGCGGTCGCGCGGTGTGACCTCGCTCGCAACAGCCATGACGACAGCAGTGTGCGGTCGGCCCAGGCGCAGCTGGTTGGCGCGCAGAACACGCTCTCAAAGTTGATTTCGCCAACAACAACCAGCCTCATTTCGGCGCAGGCCGATCTGGAATCGGCGCGGCTGGCGCTCGAAGTTGCTCGCCAACAGCTGACCAACACCACGCTCGTTGCGCCGTTTGATGGAGTCGTGACAGAAGTTAAGCATCAGGCGGGCGATGCGATCAACGCCGACACCGCCCTCGTCGTGCTGATCGATCCGAAGGCGCTGGCAGTTGAAGCGTATGTGGCCGAAAAGGATCTGCCCCTGGTGCAGATCGGGCAAGCGGCGCAGCTGCTCTTCGACGCCCAGCCTGACCTGGTCGCCACCGGTCACGTCGAACGCATCGTCCCGGATCGTCTGTCCGGCTCATCCGCGACCTACGCGGTCTATCTCACCTTCGACGATCTGCCGGCCGGATTGGCGGCGGATATGTCGGTAGACATCGCGATCACAATTGCGGGCAAATCGAACGTACTGCGCTTGCCTCGCTCGATCGTCCGCGCCAAAGCCGATAACACCGCGCAGGTCAACGTCTGGGTGAACGATCATATCGAACCGCGTTCGATCACGGTGGGCCTGCGCGGCGATGTCTACGTCGAAATCCTTCAGGGCTTGAAGGAAGGCGATCGGGTTGTCAGTCAATAGTCATTCCCGCACGCTTTTAGCGGGAATCCAGTAGCCAATCGGCTTGATCTGCCCAGCGTGAGTCTGGATGCCCGACAGAAACATTCGGGCATGACGGTTGAGCAGTCGCGATTTCACAGCAGTCTTAAGAATTTGCTCAAATGCAATGCTTGATTCACATTATGATGTACTAGCCCATAAACATCGGAAGTCACTGATATGAAACGTTTACTCATTCCTCTCGGTATTGTGCTGCTCATCGCTTTGATCGGCGGCATCGGGTATCTGGGTTTTCTAAGCACACAGGCGGCCCCCGACCCGTCGCTTAAGGCGGCGCCGCAAACCGTGGCCGCGGCGCGCGGCGATGTGGAGAAATCCGTGACCGCGCCCGGCAAGCTCATCGGCACACGCGAAGTGACGTTGGACATGGGCGTCAGCGGACGCCTGAGCCAATTGAGTGTTCGCCCCGGTGATGCGGTTAAGGCCGGCCAGGTGTTGGCCGCGCTCGACACCGCCAGCCTTGAGTTGCAAGTTGCTCAGGCGGAGCAGACTTATCTCAAACAACAGGCCGCGTACAGCGCGACGATTCAGCCCGATGCGCGAGCGATCACCGCCGCGCAGGCCGCCGTCAACAGCGCGTATGCGGCCTATCAAGCGGCCAAACAGCAGTTCGATCAGCGCGAAACACAGATCGCCGTGAACTGCGCAGAATTCAACAATGCTTCGGACGAACTGGCCCGCGTGCAGGCCGCGTACGACAGCGTCGCTAATGATTGGAAGGCGAAGAACTACGCCATCTACACCATTCGCAAAGACGCTCTGGACAATGCCCTGGCCGCCTACAATCTGGCCAAGGCGCAGTGCAACATCAACACGGCCGGCATCAACGACAGCGGCCTGCAATCGGCGTTGGCGCAGTTGACGAGCGGCCGGGCTGACCTGGACAATCTCGCTTCGCCGAAGTCCGCCACGGTATTGCAGGCGCAGGCGCACATGGAACAGGCGCGTCTGGATGTTGAGAACGCTCGACAGCAATTGGCCCGTGCGACGATCACCGCACCGTTCGATGGCGTCGTTCTGGAGGTCCAGGCCCATCCGGGGGAAGCCGTCGCCGCGCACGCGCCGCTCATCGTCATCGCCGATCCGCGCGCCGTCGAAGTGGAATCGACCGTGATCGAAGAGGATATGGCCTCCGTCAAACTGGACGAACTGGTGAACCTGTTCTTCGACGCCAAACCCGATGCTACGGCCACGGGCCGCGTCGCCCGCATCATCCCGCAGCGCATCACTGGCGATCGATTGTTATATCCGATCTACATCAGCATCGATCAGTTGCCGCCGGACTTGATCGCGGGCATGACCGTCGATGCCTCGATCGTCGTCGCCACCCGATCGGATGTGGTGCGGCTTCCGCGCGAACTGGTGCGGGTCCGATCGGATGGCACCGCGCAAATCAAGGTGTGGAACGGTCAGCAGGTCGAACAGCGCATCATCACGATCGGCCTGCGCGGCGATTCATTCGTCGAAGTGCTGGATGGCCTGCACGAAGGCGAGCGGGTGGTGAGTGAGTAATGATCAATGAACAATGATCAATGAACAATGACAAATGACAAATGACGAATGACGAGTGATGAGTGACGAGTGACACAACACGCAATACGCAACACGCACTACGCACCACGAGATGACTAAATGAACTCAGACAGACCAGTGATTGAGACAGAAAATCTGACGCGCTCGTATCGCCTGGGCACGACCGAAGTGCGCGCGCTGCGCGGCGTGAGCGTGCACGTGACGCCGGGTGAATTTGTCGCGTTGATGGGGCCGTCGGGCAGCGGCAAATCGACGATGATGCACCTGTTAGGCTGTCTGGATACGCCGACGGCGGGCCGCTCTTTTTTGGAAGGGCGCGATGTGAGCCAGCTCACCGCCAATGAACGCGCGCGTGTGCGCAACCGCCGCATCGGCTTTATCTTTCAGACGTTTAATTTGCTGCCGCGGCTCAGTGCGCTGGATAACGTGATGCTGCCGCTGTTGTATCGCGGGCAGGTGGCTGACACGCAGCGGCGTGCGATCGAAGCCCTCAAGCACGTGGGCCTGGCGCAGCGCGCCCAGCATCGGCCTACCGAATTGTCCGGTGGCGAACGCCAGCGGGTGGCGATTGCGCGCGCGCTTATCACCGATCCGGCGCTGGTTCTGGCCGACGAGCCGACGGGCAACCTGGACAGCCAGACCGGCACGGAAATCATGCAGCTGCTGGCCGGGCTATCGACGGATGGCCGCACGATCATCATGGTGACACACGATGCGAATGTCGCCGCTTACGCGCAGCGGATCGTTCACATGCGAGACGGCATGATTGTGACAGGGTGACAGGGTGACAGGATGACAAGGTGACAAGATGACAAGATGACAAGATGACAAGATGACAAGATGACAAGATGCAAGAGTCATCACAGTTGATAGATCACCTTGTCATCCCTTCATCCCTTCATCTTGTCATCTCGTCAGAGAAGATTTGATATGACCTTATTCAATACACTACGAACTGCCTTCAACGGCCTCTCCGGCAACAAGCTGCGCGCCGTGCTCACCGCGCTGGGCGTCATTATCGGCGTCGCGTCGGTTATTGCCACGCTGGCGCTGGGCAACGGCGCACGCGCCGCGGTCGAATCGAATTTCCGGTTTCTTGGCTCGGATCAAATTCAGATCGACGCCGCGCTGCGCTTCAAGGAGAACAGCGGCGAAACGAAATTGACGGGCAAAACCGTGTCGTACGAAGACGGCCTGCTCCTGCCCGAAAGCGCCAGCCTGATCGATCGAGTGGAGATGACCGTCCAGACGCAGGGCAAAGTGCGGCAGGGCCGGGTCGTGCTGGATATGTCCATCGTCGGCACCACCGCCGATCAACTGGCGACGGTCGCGCAAGAGGCTCAGGTTCAGCCGGTGAATTGGCCGACAGACAAGCCGTTGACGCCGGACTCGTTCATCGGTGAAGGGCGCTTCTTTACGCGCTCCGAAGTTTCGGCGGGCGCCGATGTGTGTGTGCTGGGCTATCAGACCGCGCTCGATCTCTTCGAAGGCGACGAAGCGATCGGGCAGTTGGTGTGGGTCAATCGCAAGCCGTGCGAAGTGATCGGCGTCGTCGCCGAACTCGAGCTGACCGATCCCTCGGAACGTGTGCGCGGCAAGCCGAACGAAGGATTCTATCTGCCGATCAGCACGGCCATCCGCAATTTGTATGACACCGATCCCTCCGTATCGATCACGGCGCACGTCAGCGATCAATCGCGCATGGACGAAGCGAAGGCGCAGGTCACCGCCTTTTTGCGCGAGCGGCACGGTATCGTGCCGGATGCCGAGGGTAATTACACGGACGACTTCTTCCTGATCACGAAGAGCGATATTTTAGGCGCGCAGCAGGACGCCGCCCGCACGTTCTCACTGCTGCTCACTGCTCTGGCGATTGTGGCGTTGATGGTCGGCGGGATCGGCATCATGAACGTGATGCTGGTCAGTGTGACGGAGCGGACGCGCGAGATCGGCGTGCGATTGGCGGTGGGGGCGCAGCGTCAGGACATCGTGGCGCAGTTCCTGCTGGAGGCGGTGCTGCTGAGCGCGGTCAGCGGATTGTTGGGCATCGCGGCCGGCATCCTTACAGTGCCGGTTGCCGCCTCGTTGAACAACGGCATCGCGCTGCTCGATCCGACAAGTGTCCCGTTGTCGTTCGGCGTGGCGCTGCTGACGGGCATCATCTTCGGACTGTATCCCGCGCTGCGGGCCTCGCGGCTCGATCCGATTGAGGCGCTGCGATACGAGTGATGAGTGACGAGTGATGAGTGATCATCGATAATCGATTTTGCAGACGCCACTATTTTATGGCGAAAGGAACTATGATGGAAAATCCAGAAGTCGTTTCACAACCCGATGAATCAACGACCCTGCCTGTTGCCGCTAGGCCAAGACGCACCGGCCTGATCATTATCGGCGTCGTGGCATTGGCTGCAGTGTTGGCGGGCGCGGCCTTCGTGGGCGGGCGCTTGCTGAATCAACTGGCGCAGCAGACCGGCGGTCCCGGCGGAATGATGATCAGCGGCGGTCCGGGCGGCGGTGGTCAGGCAGTGTCCATGAAGCTCGTACGGGCCAAGGAATTGCCCGAAGCTGAGCCGGCGGCCACCGGCCTGTTTGCCGAGCGTAAAGACAACAGCATCTTTGTCACGATTGGCAACGAGTTCATGGTGCAGGTGGATGAGAATGGCACGGTGAACACGCAGACCGATGGTAACGGGCAACAGCTCGAAGTGGTGGTGACCGGCGATACGATCCTCTATAAAGACGTGACGCAGATGGGAGATGTTAAGACGCAGCCCGTCAATGGAGAGTTACAGCAGCAGGTTGCGCCGGGTTCACTCGACGAGATCGGCGCTAACAGTTTGGTAACGGCCTGGGGCGAGCGGCGCGGCGATCGGGTGATCGCCAGCGTGCTGTTCTATTCGCAGCCCATGATGTTCAAACCAGCGGCACCGTGAGTGCCGTGATCAGGAGCGATAAGATATGAAGCAGAAGCGTATGATTATGATCGTCAGCGTGGCGTAGGTCGTGCTTCTGGCGGGCGCAGCTTTTGTCGGCGGGCGACTGCTGAATCAACAGACGCAGATCGGCCGCGACGATGGGAGGAATAAGCGGTGAGGCGTAGAAGGCTCATCGGTCTGGGCGTAATCATGCTGGGAGTGGCCATTGCGGGCGCAGCCTTCATCGGCGGGCGCTACCTGAATGCGCCGAAGACCGCGGCCGGTTCGATCTTTGGCAGCGCGTCGATCCGGCCGGCAAAGACAGCCGAACTGCCTGCCACCGAACCGGACGCGGTCGGCCTCGTCGTGAAGCGCGAGGACAATACCGTCTCGATCGGCACGCACGTCGTCAGGTTTCACACGGTGCGCGATGCGAGCGGGAAGATCGTCAACCGGGAGGCCGGTTATGACGGTCCGATCATCGCCGTCGTAGTCACGCACGACACGCTATCAAACTGCTCCCGCTGGATTGCCAAATCCAGCGGAAATTCAGCGGATTTGACAATCCGTTGTGAGCAAAAGTGCAAACCAGCGTCAGTTACCCAGAATAATAACCGTTCCCTGTGATCTGTCGAAACGGCCTGAAATCGAGTAGACTTTGATTATACTGACGAGGCTTGAATGAAGCGTGGGGGTTGAAGCATGCGACCAAAGTCCATTCGATGGCGACTGACCTTAAGCTATGCGGCGATTGCGTTGCTGGCCGCGTTGGCGTTGGGCGTGGTGTTGCTGATCACGTTGCGCGACTACTACCAGCAGCGTGAACAGATCTATCTGGCCACCAATGCCGAAGGGGTCAACCTCAAGTTCGCGGAAACAATCAAGGCAGGCGAGCCGCTCGATGTGCAGGCGCAGGGCTTAGCGTTCTTGCTACAAGCCCGCGTTCGCGTGTTGGGCCTGGACGGACTGGTGCTAGCCGACTCTGGCGTTCCCGACAGGGTGGACGTGGCGGTGGGCGCGGGCAAGTTCACCCGCGCCTTCCCGACCGTCGACGAGCCGCTTGCGCCCGATCGCTTGACCATCATTGCAATTTACGCGCGGTCAGAGCCGAGCAGCAAGGCGCTGCCGGTTCCGCCGCCCATGCCCGAACCGCCGGCCATGTTTGGTGATGCGACCGGTCAGTTCTTCTTAAGCCACAAGGACGTGTTGACCGGCACGGACGCGTTCTATTCGTCGGTCAAAGTGGCCGGCACGCCCCTGGGTTTCGAAGTGAACAGCGGGACTTTCGATCAAAGCGGCGGTCGATCTGGTAGCGTCGTGAGTCAGCCGCTAGTTGACACGACGGGCATGCTGCAGGGCTTCGTGGAATTATCGGACGGACCAGCCTATGGACAGGAGATTGTCAACAGCGTAGCCGAGGGCTGGGCGATTGCCAGCGTGATCGCGATCGGGCTGGCCGCCGCTGCCGGTTGGTTGTTCAGCCACCGACTCAGTCAACCGATCGTGGCGCTGACGGCTGTAACTGCCCGCATGGCCGACGGCAACCTTGCCACGCGGGCGAATATGGCGCGCGATGACGAGATCGGCACGCTGGCCCACTCGTTCAATAACATGGCTGATCGAGTTGAAGGCACGATCACGACGCTGCGCCGCTTCGTGGCCGACGCCGCGCACGAACTGCACACGCCGCTGACTGCGCTGCACACCGAACTGGAACTGGCCGAATCGCGCGCCACTGCGCCGCTGGAGGACATTCGCCGCGCTCGCGCGCAAGTAACACGACTGGAAGAATTGACGCAGGGCTTGCTCGATCTGTCGCGAGTTGAAGCACAGTCGCTGGCCGAATCAACGCCGCTCGATCTAACTCAACTCGTGCGCGACTTGAGCGAAGTCTACGCGTCGCAAGCCGATCAAACGGGTTTGACCTTCATGCTCGATCTCGCCGAACAACCGATCCCGATCCACGGCCAACCCGATCAGTTACGCCGCGCGATCGGGAACCTGCTCGACAACGCGATCAAGTTTACACCTGAAGGTGGGACGATCCGGTTGGGCCTGCATCCGATCGATCGGGCCGTCGAGATCACCGTCGAAGATACCGGCATCGGCATTCCCGCCGAAGATCTCGCTCAGTTGTTTGGACGATTTCATCGCGGCCGCAATGCCTCGACTTATCCCGGTCACGGCTTGGGCTTAGCTATCGTCAGAGCAATTGCCGAAGCGCACGGTGGAACCGTTCACGCCGAGAATACGGGGCAGGGCGCGCGCTTTAGCCTGACCTTGCCGGTGCAGCCGTTCCTTCCGTAAATTCATGTGGCAAGATTGACACTCCCTAATTAAGCGGAACAGTCGTCGACTGCTCTCGATGGATTGCCAAATCCATCGGCTTTGACAGCGGATTTGGCAATCCGCCGAGAGCGCTGCCCGTTTGACCCCAAACACGCTGAATCAACGCCCCGCCGTTACAGTACACCTCAGTGCGGGCGATTGAAATCGCGCCTACAGTTACACGAAGCCGACCTCCGTCGGCTCAGTCGGCGCAGGCCGACTTCGTGTAGTTGTTGCTGCGAATTCATTCGCCGGCCCATCTCATACCCAATCGAGCGATTGACATACGTCGGCTTGACACATACAATCGGACAATGACCCTGCTTGAACGCGAACCCTGTTTAGCCGCGCTGCAAGCCACGCTGGCCGAAGCCCGCGCCGGCAGCGGCCGCGTCGTGTTTGTCAGCGGCGAGGCCGGCATCGGCAAGACCTCGCTGCTCGAACAGTTCACGCGCGATCAACGCGGCGCGCGCGTGTGGTGGGGGGCGTGCGATTTGCTGTTCACCCCGCGCCCTTTAGGCCCGCTGCGCGACATTGCCCTGCAAATGCGCGGCGACTGGCACACCCGCCTGGACGCCGAGTCCGATCGGGCCGCGTTGTTTTCCGCCTTCCTCAACGAACTGCAACTCGATGCGACCATCGTCGTGTTGGAAGACGTGCACTGGGCCGATGAAGCCACCCTCGATCTCTTGAAGTTTCTGGGCCGCCGCATCCAGCGCACCCGCGCGCTGCTCATCGCCACCTACCGCGACGACGAGATCGGCCCGCGTCATCCGCTACGCACCGTGCTGGGCGAAGCGGGCGCATCGACCACGGTGCGCCGGCTGGCGCTGGCGCCGCTGTCCGAGAAGGCCGTGCGGACGCTGGTGGGCCATCGGGCGGTAGAGGCCGCCGCGCTGCATCGTCAGACGGGCGGCAATCCCTTTTTCG
>JACRBO010000213.1 GCA_016219235.1 Chloroflexota bacterium | reverse complement strand
TGGGAGCCGCCTCTGCTGACAGCATTGTTTCCAAAACTCAAATTGAGAATTGCTGGGGCAAATGTCCGCTGTCCGATTGAGCCACTTTCATTGTAAGCCCGTTTTGGGCGCGATCAAGAGGGAATTGCCGCGATGGAGACCTTCACGTCCATCGACTCTTTCGCGTTGCCCTTGAAGATGCCACGGGTGGGGGGCACATCGGCGTAGTCGCGGCCGATAGCGACGCGCACGTACTGTTCGGTCTGGGCGCGATCGTGCGTGGGGTCCAGCGACAGCCAGCCGTGGCCGGGGACGTACACATCGACCCAGGCGTGCGAGGCGACATCGTGGCCGCGGCTGAACAGATAGCCGCTGACGTAGCGCGCGGGCAAGCCCTGGCTGCGGCAGGCGGCGATCATGATGTGGGCAAAATCCTGGCAGACGCCGCGCTCCAGCGCCAACGCCTGATCGGCGGTGGTGGACACATCGGTGGCGCCCTTCTCATATTTGATCGCGCCAAAGAGGGCGTGCATCAGCGCCTGCGCGGTCGCGGTCGGTTCGCCGGGCGCGGCGTGCGCGCGGGCAAACTGCACGATTTCAGCCGTGATGGGCGCGTAGGTCGTCGGCATCAAGTAGTCGAACTCGTCGAGCGGCGACAACGGTTCCGCTTCCGGTGCGAACGCGCCCGGCGTCAACACTTCGCTGATGGCGGTCACGATCAAGCGTTGATGGGGCAGCAGCACGTCGAAGTGCCGCACGTCGTTGCCAAACCGATCGGTGTGCTGTAACATCTCGTCGCGCGGTTCGGTCGTCAACGTGAACGACAGGCAGAGCTGGCCGTTGGCACTGAGCGGCCGCAGGCGCATCTCGGTGTATGCTTCGCTGATCAGGTGATCGTAATGAAATGAGGTCGTGTGTTCGATTCGTAAGCGCATGGTCATTGTTGTTGCTGCTGTTGCTGCCGGGGACGATCGTCCGGCAGGATAACGCGCGTGTCGAAGTAGGTGCGGGCCACATCGCCGCCGATGCCGTTAAGGCGCAGCAAGAGCTCATCGAGAAAGCCGTTCAGCCGCTCGCCCAGCACCGGGCTGAGATCCATGTATTCCAGATCGGCGACCAGGCGGCCCAGCGAGCGGCGCGGATGATCGGCCTTGAGTTGATCGCTGGGATGCCCCAGCAAATCGAGCGATTGCAGCGATCGGTTCACGCAGAACAGAACGGAGCGCGGAAACTCGCGATTGAGCAGCAGATACTGCACCACCTGATCGGTCTGCAAACTCAGGCCGGGCGCGCGGCGAAACGGCTCGAAGGCGCTGCACGAGCGGAGCAGGGCGATCAGTTGCAGCGCGGTCTCGGCGGAACCTTCGGCGGTGCGGCTGACCGCGGCGTATTGCGCGCTGAGGATGCGCACGGTTTTATCGGCGCGTTCCAGATGCGTGCCTAAACGGATGAATTCGAATTGCTCGCTGTGCGTCATCGTCGCCAGTGTGACGCCTTGAAACATCTGCGAACCGTCACGCACCTGCTGAAAGAAATCGTGCGGGCTATTGAGCACCGCCGCGCGATCGACGTTTTTCAGCCAGAAATACAGCCGATTGATCTGCTCCCACATCTCGCTGCTGATCTGCTCGCGCACACTGCGCGCATTCTCACGGGCGTGCATGATGCAGGTGGTGACGGCGTTGGGGTTAAGCGGCTCCCACAGCACAAACTCGATCACGGCCTGCGGCGTGGCCTGCCCGTAAATTTCGTAGAACAGGGCTTCGTCGCCGTTCATGGCAATCAACGGCGCCCAGCCTTGCGCGGCGTCGAGCGTTGCCACGTCCAGCATCGCGAGAAAATTCACGGCGATGTGCCGCGTCAGGTCTTCGGCCCGCTCGATGTTGCGCGCCATCCAGTAGAGTGATTCGGCGACTTTAGACAGCATAGCTTAGTCTCGCAGCACCCACGTGTCTTTACTACCGCCGCCCTGCGACGAATTGACCACCAGCGACCCCTTGCGCAGCGCCACGCGCGTCAGGCCGCCGGGCACGATCGTGATTTTGTCGCCGTACAAAATATACGGGCGCAGATCGATATGGCAGCCGACCAGGCCATCGTCCAGCAGCGTCGGATGTCGGCTCAACGCCAGCGTGGGCTGTGCGATGTAGTTGCGCGGCCGGGCGGCGATCTTCTCGCGAAACGCTTCGCGCTCGGCGGCCGAGGCGTGCGGCCCGATCAACATGCCGTAGCCGCCGCTTTCATTCACGGCCTTCACCACCAACTTATCGAGGTTGTTCAGCATATAGTCGCGCTGTTGATCGTCGAGGCCCAGATACGTCGGGACGTTTTGCAGGATCGGATCTTCGCCCAGGTAATAACGGATCATCTCTGGCACGTAAGCATAAACGGCTTTGTCATCAGCCACGCCCGTGCCGATCGCATTCGCCAGCGCCACGTTACCGGCCCGATAGGCATTCAGCAGCCCGGCGGCCCCCAGGACGCTGTCATTGCGAAACGCCAGCGGATCGAGAAAGTCATCGTCGACGCGGCGATAGATCACGTCCACCAACTTCAAGCCGTGCGTGGTGCGCATGTAAATCTTGTTATGATGCGCCACCAGATCGCGGCCTTCCACAATCTCGATACCCATCTGCCGCGCTAAAAACGTGTGCTCGAAATAGGCCGAGTTGTAGATGCCGGGCGTGAGCAGAACCACGGTCGCATCGGAATAGCCATGCGGCGCGATCGATTGCAGGGTGTTCAAGAGTTCCTGCGGATAATGCTCGATGGGCCGCACACCGCAGCGCGCAAACAGATCGGCAAAGGTGCGCTTCATGACCTGCCGATTTTCCAGCATGTAACTGACGCCCGACGGCGACCGCAGATTGTCTTCCAGCACGTAGTATTCGCCGTCGTCGCTGCGCACAATGTCTGTGCCGACGACGTGCGCGTAGATATTCTTGGGCACGTCGATGTGCATCATCTCGCGGCGGAAGTGCTGGCTGCTAAAGACCAACTCGGCGGGGAGGCGCTTCTGGCGCAGGATGCGCTGCTCGTGGTAGATGTCGTGCAGGAACAGGTTCAGCGCGGTGATGCGCTGCGCCAGGCCGCGCTCCAGGCAATCCCATTCGATACGCGGGATCAGGCGCGGCACCAGATCGAACGGGAAAATACGCTCGATGCCGTCCTCTTGCCCGTAGACGGTGAACGTGATGCCCTGATTGAGAAACGCCGCATCCGCCACGCGGCGGCGTTCGGCCAGCGCGGCCGGCGTCAGCGTTTGCAGATAATCGCTTACGGCGCGATAGTGCGGGCGCGGTTGACGATCGGGCGTCACCATTTCGTCGTAGAACGCGCCGGGATCGTAATCGTCGATCAGGGTATGAATCGCGGGCATGCGCGAAGTTTATCAGACGATGGGCCGCTTGGATAGGGCCTGTTTGGGGTATTCGCCACAACGTCCGCCGGATCGACTCATCCGGCGGACGTTGAATTGTGATACAGCGGGTTTACGCTTTCAGCGCGGCCACGGGCACGCGCGCGTTCGCGGCGACCTGTTCGGCCTTCGCCGCGACAGGTTGATCGGCGGTTGGCGGCGCGGCCTCGCTGACCTCCAGCGGCCCACCATCGTCGATTTTGCGCGTGCGATAGCTATCGTAATCGGTGACCAATCGATCGTACTCGCCGTCCATCAGCGGCGACGAGATCATGAAGTCGGCGGAAGCGCGATTGCAGGCGATAGGGATGTTCCACACCACCGCCATGCGCAGCAGCGCCTTCACGTCGGGATCGTGCGGCTGCGGTTCGAGCGGATCCCAGAAGAAGATCAAGAAGTCGATTTCGTCGTCGACGATCTTGGCCCCGATCTGTTGATCGCCGCCCAGCGGCCCGCTCTGCAACTTGACGATGTCGAAGCCCAGTACCTGCTCAAGGATCGTGCCCGTGGTGCCGGTCGCATACACTTTGTGATGCGCCAGCAGGTCACGGTTGAATTTCGCCCATTCCACCAGATCGCGCTTCTTGTTATCGTGCGCCACCAGCGCGATCTTCTTGTCGTGTTCCATCGGTACTTTG
>JACRBO010000226.1 GCA_016219235.1 Chloroflexota bacterium | reverse complement strand
GTTGAAGCGACGCGCGCCCAGCAGTGCTTCGACGGCATCCTGCCAGCGCGCCTCCGTGATCTCGATCCGTTCGCACAGCAGCGCAGGCCGTTCGCCGACGATGGGTGTCAATAGATCGCGCAGTCGTTCGATTTCGGGCCGATAACGAATCTTGCCTTGATGTTCCAGTTCTTCAATCTCGCGTTGCAACTCTTGGCCTTGCTGCGCCAACCGCTTGATTTGATCCTTCAACCGCACTTCGGTTTCCGTGGCGCGTTGGCGGGTAGCACTGAGCACGGGCAGTGCCCGATCGAAGAGCGCCAGCCAGTCCGGCGCAGTGGCGCGATCGGGCGTGAGCTGATCGATCGTGCTCGTGAAGGTTCGCAACTCGTCGCTGTCATCCGCGCTAAAGATCGAGGTATTGATCAGCGGGCGGAGCGTGTCGGCTTCGCGATGTAGATCGCGGTGCACCAGCGTCCAGCGCCGTTGAATCTCATCGGCTTCGCGGGTCAGGCGCGCGATCGCGGCTTGAAGCTCTTCACGGCGGCGAATGACATCGGATTCGTAATAGCGGCGCTGTGCATCACGGTGCGCATCTTCGGCGCCCGTGAGAGACGCCTGCGTGATGGCGAGTTCGTTGCTCACTTGATCGAGCGCGTGCTGTTGCTGGTCGCGCTGATCGTGGAGGTGTTCGACGCGGCGGTGGGCGGCCGTGGCGCGCAGCAGCGCGACGAGGACGGTGTATTGATCGCGCAAAGCGAGCAGGCGTTGCACGTCCTGTTGGCGCGCGACGATGTCGTTTAGCTGCCGCAACTGCTCTTCGACGCGTTCGGCGCTGGCCTTCAAGGCTTGCAGATTCTCGCGCACGCTTTGCAGCGTTTCGAGGTGGACGGCTTTCTTGTCCAGCAGCCACTGTTCGACAAAGTCGCCGATGTTGCGGATCGGCTCGAAACGCAGGGCTTTTAGAAACAATTCGAAGAAGCGCGGATTCAGGCCGCCCAGCGCGTTCAGCAGATCGTCCCGATATTCGGTGACGTTATCATGAACTTTCGCGCCGCGCCGCTGACGCAGCAATTTGCGCAAGTCGGCCCGTTTGCGCGGCTGGCCGTTGGGCACGAACAACTCAACGTCGAGCGGTTCCGTCAGGATGAAGTATGTCCGATCGGCGGTGCGGCCTTCACCGGCTTCGATGCACACGCCCAGCGTGACGGCCAGATCGCGGCGGCGATCGGCAAATTCCAGTGCGATATACGCAATCGTGTTGCCGGGCCGCAGCCAGTAATCCTCGCCGAGTTTGCCGCGCACATAGGTATCGAGATTGCGATCGGATTTGTCTTGCGCCGATGAGTTGAAGCGCACATGCACCAGATCGGCAATCAACACCACTTGCAGCGCATCGAGCACGGACGATTTGCCCGAGCCATTGTGGCCGGCCAGATACAGGCTGTCTTCCACCTCGATCACGTCGTGCTGAAAGCGATGCCAGTTGTGCAGGAAGATGCGGGTGAGCGATAGAAACGATTCGGGTAACATGGTCTGCTTCTAAACCTCGGAGGTCTCCGGCGAATCTTCGATTCGCCCGACCTCCGAGGTTTCGCTAGGTTGATATTCGCGCAGCCGATCGGCCAGCGCTTCGATCTCATTGGCCGGTACGACGATTTCCAGCGCGGGCAGCAGCTCGATCTGTTTATCGGTATCGCTGGCGCGCAGACTGCCGCCTGTCGCCGCGCGGATCAACCTGACGCCGTGCAATGTGCGCAGGGCTTCTTCCAGGCTGGTCTTTTCGCGCACGCGTTGATTGGGCAGGAACGCCGTATACCGCTCGACCACTTCGCCGATCGTGACGACGGGATAGCGCGTCAACAGAGCGGCGGGTTTCTCGCGTTGCTCGGCATACATCAAGCGCAGCACCAACAGCCACACCGTGGTCTTGCGCGTGAAGTGACGGCGATGCGCGCCTTCACGATGGGTGACGTGATAGATGGACGCGCGCTCGTGATGGCGCAGTTCCCAACCGGCCACGGCCAGGTATTCCGCGACCAGCTCACCGCGCCGCGCCAGAAAATTATAGATGCGGCGATCGTCATCGTCGTCACGCCAGATCAAACCGTCGCTGAGCAAGCGGCGCACCGCTTCGGCAAACAAAGCCTGTTCGCCGGGCGGCAGTTGATCGTAGTCTTGCGCGAATCGGGATAACGTCATGGTGTGTTGGCTTTGATGATGAAATCGTGAAAAGCAAAACCGTCGTGCTCGATCAGCGGACCGTCGCTGAGTTCCTCGACCCGATAGCCCAGCGTGCCGTCGCCATAGGCGCGCAGATAGATCAACAGCGCGAGTTGCTCAGGGTCAGACAACGGGATCTCGGTGGCGTGCATCTCCGCCCGATCGCCCAGCTGCTCCCGCGCGTACCGTTCGATGCGTTTGTGGCTAATCGCGCGGCTAAGTTGACGCTCGGTGTCTTCAAGCGCACGGGCGAGATCTTCCGGTGAGATGACCGACGATACTTCTGCTTCGGCTTCGAACAGGGTTGCGGTGCGAGTGGGGGCCGCCAGCGACTCAGGGTCAAGCCATTCGAGTCGATGCAAATGGATCAACGGATCGACTGTCGGCTCGAAATCGACGGGGGATGTGTTCAGCAGCGTTTCGATGATCGTGTTCAGTTGGCCGCTCGTCGTGGCGTGCGCCGCCAGTTGGAGTTCGATCTGGCGCACGGCGGCGTTCACAAACTGGCCGTGCCGCGCATCGATCGATTCCAACAGCCGATCGAGCGCTTCGAATTGATCGCGAATTTCGTGCAGCTGCGTGAGCAAGTGCTGCCGGGCCTGATCGATCGTGGCCGCACCGCCGCGCTCCATGTGCCGTAGACGTTGCGCCGCCGGATCGAGAATGTCGGGCGCGGCCAGCTGCGTGACGCTGCTCAGCACGCCGGGGCGAAAGCGCGAGATGTGGTCGGTGGTGCGCAGCTGGTGATAGGCGCGATCGACGATCTCTTCACGGTAGCGCAGGAACAACTGCTCCAGCACATCCCGCGCCTGCGATTGCGCCAGAATTTGATTGATGTGCAGGCCGATGTTTTGCTGCAATTCTTTCAGGCCGTTCAACAAGTGCTGTGTCTGCCGGTGGGCCTGTGGAATGCCGACGTAGGCCGTATCGGGTTCAGTCAGGATGCGCTGCAACAGGGCGTAGGTCGAGAACACCAGACCTGCCAGCGCGGGCGGCTCATTGGCGGCGATTTCGTCGAGCACGCGCAACAAGCGAAAAGCATAATCCGGCAGGATGTAGTGTACCGTGAAATCGCTGAGTGTTTCGCCTTTCAGCCAGCCACACCGATCGAGATAGCGCACGATCGCGCTCGCCCGCGCCGTGAGCGGATCGATCTGATCGGGCGCGGTGGGTTCATCGGCTTGCGCGTCATCCGTTAAGGCCAGCGCTTGCGGTTCCGCCAACTGCTGATAGATCAAATTCAAGATCAAGTCGCGCGAGAGTGGATCGGGCCGGGCCTGCGTCTGTCGATAGATGTCGAGCAGCAAGCGGACGTAGACGGGCGCGCCGGGGGCGGCCAGTGGTTGAAACAGCGATTGAGGAAGCGTGCCAAGGAGCATCATCGAGCGAACCTGTAAGGTTCATTATACTCCTTGAGTTGACTGAGTCGGGGTGGATTTCAGCGGGCTTCAATTCTACTTCGGCCTGCGCAACCAGCGCAGGCTGTTGTCGGCTTCGCCCCAGTTCAGGCGGTCGGTCTCGCTCATGAACTTGATGAAGCGTGTCTCATTTTCTTCGTCGCGCGTGATGATGCCGTCCGAGTGCGCTATGCTGTGTGCCGCAATGTGCGCGATGGCTTCGTCGAGCGAGTCCACCACTTTCAAGCCCAGCGCCAATGACGACCATTCGGTATCAAAGTCATCAGGTCCGGCGGACTGACACGCGGATCGCCTCAAAAATAGGACTGCGCGGAGACATCGGCGCGAAAGGTCACGCCCGCTGTGCTGAGGTGCTCCACCACGCGCGGCAAAAATTCGGCGGCGACGTAGCGATCGCGCCGACCACGGCAAACACCCGTGCGGGACCCAGCGGGTGATCGACGACGGCTTGTTGTTGATCGGTGAGGGTGAGGGACATAGCGGTTGGCTTGTATCATGGGTGAGCCCCTCACGATTGCGGCCAGTTTGCTTTTCGCGGCCTTTGTCACTACAATCGGCGGACAACTTTGCCATCGGCAAGGTCGGCGTGGAGCCGAGGAGACAAACATGACTAAACCGAAACTCCAGTGGGAAGACCCGGATTGGTTGCAGCAGGCCAGCGAGTGGATCCACGTTGAAACCGATCGGCAGGGCCTGCAGCTGCTAGGCCCCATCGAGCAACCGCACGTGTATCCCTGGTCAACGGTGCTGCGGATGCCCACCACGGACGGCAGGCTCTTTTTTAAGGCGACCGCGCCAGAGACGATCTTGAAGCGGCTTTGACGCACAAACTGACCGGTTTGCGGCCCGATTGTCTGCCTGAACTGATCGCGGTGGATACCGCGCGCGGCTGGCTGCTCATGCGCGACGGCGGCGAGCCGCTGCGCGCGGCGATACGGCCCACCCACGATCTTGCGCCGTGGAACCCCGTTATTTCATTGTATGCTGAATTGCAGGTGGAACTGGCTCGCCATGTTGAGGAGTTCATCGCGTTAGGTGTGCCCGATTGCCGCCTTGCGGCGCTGCCGACCATCTATGCCAAGCTACTGGCCGATGAAGCCAGCCTGCTGATCGATCAACCGAAAGGCCTGACCTCCGCCGAAGTGACTGCGCTCCAGGCTTTAACGCCGCGCTTCAGGCAAATCTGTGAAGAACTCACCGCCTGTGGCCTCCCCGCCTCGCTCAATCAGGGCGACTTTCATGATGGGAACACGCTGCTGCGCGACGGACGCATCACCTTCTTTGATTGGGGCGATGCCAGTGTCACGCACCCCTTCGTCTCGCTGCGCACGTGTTTTGTGAGCATCGAGATCGCGCTAGAGTTAGGCGATTATTCGTTTACGCCGGAGATGGCAGCCTTGCTCGATCGGTATCTGGTGCCGTGGCAGGCCTTTGCGTCGCAGGAAAAACTGTTGAGCGCTTATCGCAATTCAAAACCGGTAGCCGCCATCGTTAAAGCGTTTTCATGGCATCAAACGATCACGCACCTGCCACCTGACTTCCGCGCGGACTATGAATGGATCCTGCCTGAAGTCTGGAAGGAATTTATGACCTATGAAAAGAGACTGGCAGGTTGATCGAGCTACAATTATCCGCTCATGGTGGAAGCCTAAAACTCTACGCAGAAACTTACTCGGGAGAGACGATGGACTACGACGCGAGTGTGATTGGTTCCGGCGCCGGCGGCTTGACGGCGGCGGTGGCGCTGGCGCCGGCGGGCATGACACAATCCAGTCGCGATGCGGCCAAAGCCGCACTCCACTGTCGGACGCGCAATATTTTGACACAGCACGGCCCGAGCCTGACGTTCTTGCCCTCGGACGGCAAGGCCGTGTCAGTGTGTGGCCGGAGAATTTGAGGAAGAAGATGGAACATAGTGAAAGGGTAAATACATGGGAACCCCCGATAGCCTGGAATCCATCGAATTTGCCAATGCGGCTGAATGGGAAGCGTGGTTAGCGAGCCATTCCGACCACGCGGGCGGCGTGTGGCTGAAGATTGCCAAGAAAGGTTCAGGCAAAACGTCTGTGACCATCACGGAAGCGCTCGATGTGGCCCTGTGTTACGGCTGGATCGATAGCCGACGTAAGTCCTACGATCAGACCTATTACCTGCAGCGGTACTCGCCCCGGCGGCCCAGAAGCCCGTGGTCCAAACTCAACGTTGACCGGGCTGAGGCCTTGATAGCGGCTGGACGTATGCAGGCTCCGGGTCTGGCTGAAATTCGCGCGGCACAGTCGGATGGTCGGTGGGACGCAGCTTATGAATCGCAGAAGAATGCGAGTGTTCCACCGGATCTCGCGGCCGCGCTTGAACAGCATGACCAGGCCCGGCACGCTTTCAACCGGTTGACCAAAAGCGGCCAATACGCCGTCGTGCTGTCTCTCTTGAAGGCCACCACCGCTGCCAGCCGAGCCGTCCGCCTGCAAAAAGCGATCGCTAAATTGGCGGCCGCCGATTGAGCCGCGCGGTAGGGCAATTGCATCTAAATTGACTTGGGGGCGCTCGATTTGCGATAATGGCCTATCCTCGCTTTGGAGCCAGCCATGCCGCAACCCGTTAGTACGACACTCACTGCCCATTTCGCTCAAGTCCCTGATCCGCGCCTCGATCGGACGAAAGATCATCAACTGCTCGACATTCTGGTGATCGCCATCTGCGCCATCTTGTGTGGGGCCAATGATTGGGTGGGCGTGGCCACGTTTGGCACGAGCCGCTTGGCCTGGTTTCGGACGTTTCTCAAGTTGGCGAACGGCATTCCGTCGCATGACACCTTTGGACGGGTGTTTGCCCGGCTGGATCCCGAAGCGTTCGCGCAGGCGTTCCTGGCTTGGACACAAGCGCTTCGCACGGTGTTCGCGGCCGAAGTCATTGCCATTGATGGCAAGATCCTCCGCCGTTCGCATGACAAAGGTCTGGGGAAAGGCGCGATTGATATGGTCAGTGCTTGGGCCACGGCCAATCACCTGGTCTTGGGGCAACGTAAAACGGCTGAGAAATCGAACGAGATCACCGCCATTCCCGAATTGTTGCGCGTGCTGGATGTCGCCGGCTGTATCGTGACCATCGATGCCATGGGCTGTCAAACCAAGATTGTCGAGACGATTGTCGAACGTGGCGGCGACTACATCATCGCCGTGAAGGCGAACCAACCGCGGCTGTATGACGACCTGCAAACCATGTTTCGAGACGCCCAGGCGACTCAGTTTCGGGAGGTCGCCCATGACTTTCATCAGACGGTCGAGAAAGACCATGGGCGGATCGAGATTCGGCGCTGCTGGACCATTGCGGAGCCGAGTTACCTGGACTACCTCAACCCGGCTCAGGCTTGGACGCACTTACGCACGGTCGTCATGGTGGAAGCCGAACGTCAGATGGGGTCCATCACCACCGTGGAGACGCGCTACTTCATCGCCAGTCTCAAGAACAACGCCCCACTCGCCTTGTCCGCCGTGCGCGGCCATTGGGGCATTGAGAACCAAGTGCATTGGGTGTTGGACATCGCCTTCCGCGAAGATGAGAGCCGAGTTCGGAAAGAGCATGGTCCCGAAAACTTTGCCGTCTTGCGGCACATCGCGCTCAATTTGCT
>JACRBO010000207.1 GCA_016219235.1 Chloroflexota bacterium | reverse complement strand
CCCGACTCGATCGGGATGCCGTAGAAAGTCTGACACGTATTGCAATCGCCTTCCCAATCGACTTGCTCGGCGACCCATTTCTTATCGACCACGTAGCCCCAGCCGCCGCCGCCCAGGGTGGCGATGAACGGCCCCCACGGATGCACCAGTTTCATCGTGAGTGTGCGGCTGGCTTCGTCGAAGGTCACCGCATCTTTCACGCGCTGGCAGGCCGCTTCCAATTTTGCGGCGTCCACCTGCTTCAACGCTTCAGCATCGCCGGTCAGTGCGCCGCTCGGATCGACGAGTTCGGTCGGGTCGTTGGTGTTGAAGAACGGCTGCGTCATCAGAATCGTCGGCGCATTCGGATCGCCCAGCAGCAGTGTGCGCCAAAACGAATACGCCACATCTTCGGTCGTCATCGGATCGCCGTTGTGGAATTTGACGCCATCGATGATCTGCCAGGTGTATGACACGCCGCCGTCGTCGGTCGTCACCGGCTCAGGAATCGACTCGGCCAGCTGCGGCTCAAACTCGATGGGGTCTTTGCTTGAAAAGAACACCAACCCTTCATAGACATTCTGCAAGACGTTACTGCCGGCGCTCTCGTAGTCGATGTGCGGATCGAACGACTGCGGTTCGCCGAAGGTCATGTACACAAACGTGGCCGGGTCTTTGGATTTGGCCTCGGCCATCACCGGTTCGGCCGTGGGCGGAGCAGGTGGCTCGGTCGGCTTGACCACGGGGGCATCGGTGGGTCTGGCCGGCGCAGCCGCTTGCGTGGGCGCCTGTGCGGCCGGCGCCTGCGTGGCCGTCGGGGCGACAGCCGGCGCGCACGCGGCCAGCACCAGGCCGACGATCGTTAATGCGGCGAACACAACATACTTGCTACGGGACATGGTTTTCTCCTCCTCGAGATAGTTAGGTTCGGCTCTGTCGAGCGACGTTCGGATCTGCCAGAACGCGCAGTCTGCCAGGCGAACCGACAGAGCCACTGGAATATGACGATTGTGCGGATGTGGGATCAATTCGCGCGAACGCTCACCTCCTTTGCGATCGATTGAGCGGTCTGAACAGCCGATCGACCTTTGCCGCCCGATGGTTTTGTCATCGCCCGATCGGGCTGGCCTGAACTCGAAAGCGCCGACTTGCGCCGGCGCTGAACTGGTGTGCGGAGTGGAGTTGATAACGCAGCCTCGCCCAGGCCACTCGCTCCACTCCGCCGTGGAGAACGGGGGATCGCAGCAAGCAACCACGTAGTGTCTCCCGCTGATGATGAGGATAACCGTTAGCCGGGTGGGTTGTCACCCGCCGAAGGGTGGGTGCGGGGGTGGGTGTGTAGTCGGCGCGGTCGAAAAATAAAACCACCGCGCTGCGGATGCACCGACAGGTTCACTGTCGCTCCGAATCGCGGTGATTGATGACGAAGTGAAATTGGATGCCCGTCTAAAGCGTACGGGACTGATAGCTGCCCACTGAATGCATCGTTTCCAGCAGGCCCAACTCCCTGGCGCGAGCCACCGCCAGCGTACGGCTATGCACGTTGAGTTTGGCGTATAGATTATTGATGTGCCATTTGACCGTGCTGACCGCTACGATCAATTGCTGCGCGATGTCGTGATTGGATCGGCCGTCGGCGATCAACCGCAGCACGTCTAATTCACGCTCGTTGAGTGGCTCAAGCAGCGCTCCCAGAGTCATCGTCGCCGATTGAGGCGCAAGCGCGGCAACTCCCAGCGCGGCCAACAACCGATCGAGCTGGTTGATGACCAGCGACTCGCCACTTGATTGACATTGCCAGCGCAATTCGATGAGCAGCGGCCGCACGTGAACTTCATCCAGAAACACACGCAGATAGCGTTCCGGCGCGGCCAGTTCCACCGCGTGCTGTAACGTCGCTAACGCCTCGCGCGCCTGACCGTGTTGCTGCTGCGCCTGCGCCAGCAGCACCTGCGCTTCGATCTGCGCGCCGCGATGCTGGCTGATGCCCAGCGCCTCGCTGAGGCGCGCCAGTAGATCGAGCGCTTGCGGATCGTGCCGGGTTATCAACCAGCGCGCCCAGATCAGATACGCGCCGGAGCGTGGGCACAACTGATCGGGTGAGGCATCGATTGCCAGTTTGGCCGATGTGCTCCAGCGAGTAGCCGCGGCCACATCGCCGCATTGAAGTTGATACCGCGCGCGCAGCATCTGCACGTCATCCACAATCGACCAGCGCGAGGCACAGCGGTTGCCGAACTCCTCGCCGTCATTCAAGATCGCAATGGCTCCGGGCAGATCGCCGCGCGCCTGCCGCAGCCGCGCCAGCATCAAATAACCGGCCAGCTGCGCCTGTTCATCGCAGACTTGATCGTCGCTGGCGCACCAGCCCTGGCGAACTTCGGCTTCGGCGGCGTCCAGATCATTCCATTCGTACAGCGTTTCGCCCAGACCGATGTGCAGCATGGCGGTCATGGCCTGCTGGCGTGGATCAGCCGTAGTGACGGTCTGCGCCGCAGTGTTGTTCTGCGCCGCAGTGTTGTTCTGCGCCGCGTAGGCCACGGCACGGCGATACGTGTCAGCGGCGGCGTGCAGCTGGCCGCGCAGCGCCTGAATGGCGCCCAGGTTATTGAACGACGTCAACGCTGTGCGTGGATTGTGACTGGCCTGGCTCAATTCGATCGCCTGCGCGAACCACGAGGCTGCCGTGGTTAAATCACCTTGAAATAGAGCCGCAACGCCGCGATTGGCGGCCACCACTCCGCGCAGCATCAGCGTTTCAACGGGCACCAGATCCCAGGCCGCGCGCAACAGCTCGCTTGCCTCCGTCCATTCTCCGCGGCGAATGGCGAGCGTGGCGCGAATCGCGTACAGTTCGCCGCGCACGGCGTCGGGCGTGAGCTTGGGTTCAAGCGCAAGCCCATCATCGAGCGCGGTGTTCAAGGCATTGAGCGTTTGAGTCGCTTCAGTAAAACGCGCCGTCAGCGCCTGTGCCCAGGCTAGTTTCAGGCTGAGGTTGGCGCGCGTTTGCACCAACGCTTGGGGCAGGGCGGTGAGCCAGCCGTATAAAGTGGCGGCCTCATTGCGTCCTAGCAACTCGCGGGCGAGCGGTTCAATCAGCTGCGCGGCTCGATCGTAATCGCCGGCGGCCAGCGCGTGCTGGATCGCTTCGCGCAGCAGACCGTGTTTGGCGAACCACGCACTGGCGCGCTGATGCAACTGCGGCGATCGATCGGGCTGCCAGTGCGCCAACCGATCGCGCAAGAGTTCGGTGAACAGGTGGTGATAGCGGTACCACTGGCGGGTGCTATCGAGGGGCACGACGAACAGGTTAAGTCGATCGAGTAGTTCAAGCGTGGCCTGGCTGCTGGTTTGCCCGGTCACGGCGTCATGTCCCATAACGGCGTCATGTCCCATGACGGCGTCATATCCCATGACGGCATCGCACAACGGGCCGCTCAGCCGATCGAGGATCGAAGTTTGCAGTAGAAATGCCTGAACATCTTCGGTCTGGCGCTGCAAGACTTCTTCCACCAGATAGTCCAGAATGTAGCGATCGCTCCCGGAGACGGGGCCGAGCGGGCGCGATCGATCGGTCGGTTGTTGCAACGACAGCGCCGCGAGTTGCAGCCCCGCCGCCCAGCCGTCGGTATTGTCGATCAGCGCGCCCAGTTCGGGGGCGGGTAGATCGAGTTTCATCACGCGCTGCAAAAAGTCCGTAGCCTCATCCAGCGTGAAGCGCAAATCGGCGGCGTGAATTTCGGTGAGTTGATTGCGCGCGCGCATCCGGGCCAGCGCCAGCGGCGGCTCGGTGCGGCTGGCTATGATCAAGTGCGCATGGGGCGGCAGGTGTTCCAGCAGAAATTCGATGGCTTCATGAATGGCCTGCGAATCAATGACGTGCGCATCGTCCAGCAGCACGGCGATTTCACCGTCAAACGCCGCCAGATCGTTGATCAGACTGATCAACACAGCTTCGCTGGCAACGGGCGGGGCGTTCAATAGCGCCTGAGCATGCGCGCCCAATTGAGGGTGGATGGTTTGCAGCGCCGCAATCAGGTAAGTCATGAAGCGCGTAAAGTCGTTGTCGCTTTTGTCGAGCGACACCCAGGCGATTGAGACGGCCTCGGTGGCTGTCGTTTCGTGCCAGTCGCTGAGCAGGGTGGTTTTGCCGAAGCCGGCCGGCGCCGAGATCAGCAGCATCTTGTGATGCAGTCCTTCCGTTAAACGCTGCGTCAAGCGCGGCCGCGCGACACGCTGCGCGCGGGCGCGCGGCGCGAACAACTTGGTCGTCAAGATGCGCGCAGGCGGCGGATTTAGCGTCTGGATTTGGGCGAAAGAGAGAACTTCAGGCATAGTGTTTCGCGGCGGGCTAACCGCTCAGGCACAGTATGTGCGCACAGTGTGTGCGCGCATACTGTGCGCCGTCATCTTGCTGTATTTACTCGCAAGTCGATGGAGAGGTTCACAGGCGGCCGATGAGACCTCCGGCGAAAACTGGGTTGGAATAACGTCAAAACGCGATGACCGGTTTGACGCAGGGTGGAAATCATTCTATACTGCGCGCCAATCGAGAATGCCGATAATAAAACCGGGCAAAGTATTCCTGGAGGCGGGCCGGTGAGCGAAACCGAGCGCACATTGAACCAGCAGGCGTGGAATTACTACCAGGTTCACGCCGAGCAGCGCCTGATTGCGGCGAACTTTTACATCAGCATTGCGTCGGTGCTGGCGGGCGCGCTGTTCGCCGTCTTGCAAAACACTCAGACCATGCGCGTTGGCGCGCTGCTGGGCGTGCTGTTGATCGTGTTGTCGTATGTGTTTTGGAAATGGGATCGACGCACTGCCGACTTGATCAAGATCGCGGAAGATGCCCTGAAGTATTTTGAGGGGCAGAGCGAACTTAAATCGACTAACGACGAGCCGCACGTCGCCCAGATATTTCGGCGTGAAGCCTATCTGACTGCGCGCCAGCGCAAGCGGCGTTCGATCTTCTTCTGGCGAAATTACTACACTTATCGGGCGTGCCTGAATTTGATCTTCACGAGTTTTGCCATGGCGGGCGCGATTGGGGTGTGGCTGGCGTTGACGCTGCCAACGGCGCCGCTGCCCTGAAGGCCCGATCGAGATCGATGACGTTTACGGCCTGTGCTTGCCCCGAATGTCAGGCGATGTGCCAGCGGCGGCCGTGCTGGCCGACGCCGCTCGATGCGCAGCGTCTGATCGACGCGGGTTATGCCGATCGGCTGATGATCGACTGGTGGTTCGAGCGGGCGCGGAACAAGACCGTGTATGTATTGACGCCGGCGATTGCGGGCCGTGAAAGCGGCGAAGCGCCCGCGCACCCGGCGGGCCGCTGCACGTTTCTCAATGAGAAGAATCTATGTGACTTGCACGATCTCGATCTGAAACCGACCGAAGGCCGGATCGCACTGTGTCACGATCGGACGCCGCCCGGCCTCCACGAGCAGATCGGGCAGACGTGGGACGGGGACGACGGGCGTGGTGTGATCGATCGCTGGGAGACTGATCCGCCGCGCGGGCGGCGTTTGGTTTGGGTGTGACTCAATCTGGGCGATGAAGTGACGGGCGTAGACCTCGGAGGTTTTTACCGCTAAAGTGTCGGGCTTGACCGTCTCTTGAAACCTCCGAGGTCTTGACTGGCAATCAACCCAATCAGCGGCGCAAGTCGCGCCATAAGGAGTGAGTGATGAATTCGTATATCGGTTTAGGACACGCCGAAGCACAGGCAGCCATTCAGGCCATTCAGGCCGAGTTGCTGCGGCGGAATCAAGCGGCGGTGATCGCGGTGGCCGACGCGCACGGCGAATTGATCGGTTTGCTGCGGCTCGATGGCGCACCGCTGCCCTCGATCGTGATTGCGACCAACAAGGCGTGGACGGCGGCGCGTGAACGCAAGCCGACGCGCGAGATCGGCCAGGCGGCCCGCGATCCGCAAGCGGGTTTCGACATGGCCTACTACGGCGATCCGCGCTACATTGGCTGGGGCGGCGGCGTGCCCGTGATCGTCGACGGTGCGGTGGTCGGCTCGGTCGCCGTCAGCGGCTTGCCCGAAGAGGTCGATATGGAGTTGGTGCAGATCGGCCTGGCGGCGATTATGGCGATGTAGCGAATCAGCGAATAAGCGAAAGAAAAATCTCCAACCGTATAGATGTGGCTGGAGATTTTTGTTGTTACTACGCCACGATCGCACTATAACCCGATCATCTTGAGCGCGCCGTTGACGCTGTCTTCGGGCTTGATCTTGTACTGCACATCGATCAACTGGCCGGCTTCGTCGACGACGAAGTGGCTGCGGATGACGCCCATGTATTTCTTGCCCATCATCGACTTCTCGCCCCACACCCCGTACAGTTCACACACGGCATGATCTTCATCGGCCAGCAGCGTGAAGGGCAGGTTGAACTTGGTCTTGAACTTCACGTGCGACTTCTCGCTGTCCGGGCTGATGCCCAGCACGATGGCGTTCTTCTCCTGAATGTTCAGGTAGTTGTCGCGGAAGCCGCACGCCTGCGTGGTGCAGCCGGGTGTGTCGTCCTTGGGGTAGAAGTACACGACGACGCGCTGGCCGCGCAGTGCCGAGAGTTTAACCTTTGCGCCGCTGTCGCTGGTCAGTTCGAAATCGGGCGCGGATTCGCCCACTGTTAGATGAAATTCACTCACGATGTTCGATCCTTTCAAGGTTGAGATGATGCGTTGAGCGCCAGCAATTCTCAATTTGCCGGTTGAGAAGGCTCGCGGGCCAGACCTCGGAGGTTTTCACAGTCGGGCAGGTCGTGTCAGCTCGTTGATAAAACCTCCGAGGTCTTTCCTGATATCAAATTGAGAATTGCTGATCAAGTGTATCGCATCTCGCGTGAATTGACCACATTCGTTTGCCTATCATTTGCCCCTCGGTGTATACTCTTCTCAGCCCACATTGCCTGACAGGATATGCGTCATGTCCAACGACAACGACATCGTAAAACTTCAGCAGCAAATTGCCGAACTCCAGGCGCGGCTCGCCCAGGCCGAGGCTGCCCGCCCGGTTTCAACGCAGAGCGGCGGCGTGACGGTCACCGGCGAGACGACCACCGTGCAAGGCCATGTGGTGGGCCGTGACATGATCACGATCACCTACACCGGCGAAGACCCGCAGGCGCCGCTGGCCTTGCGCCGCTATCTGGAGTGGGTGCGCGATACCTGCGCGCCGCTGCGCCTGACCGACATCACTAAAAGCGCGGCGCGTTCCGATCAACAACCCCTGGGCCTGAAGAACGTCTATGTCGATTTGAATCTGGATTTTCGCGTGCCGGCCGACTTGTCGCTCGCTCAATACCTCCACCGGCAAGCAGCGGCCAGGTCGCGTGAGCGCGACCACATGCCAGGTCGTGACGACTTGTCTGCTCATAGTGAGCAACGATCGGTGCCGGCGCTGGAGGCCCTGGCTTATCACCCAACTATGGTGCTGTTGGGCAAGCCTGGCTCAGGCAAGACAACGTTGAGTTCATATCTCGCCTTGAACCTGGCCGAAGCGGGGTTGGGCGACGAAGCGGCGCTGCCGCGCTTAGGCTCGAACTGGCCGAACACGCCCGTGCTGCCGGTGCGGGTGATCTTGCGGAAGTTCGCGGCGACGCTGCCCGCCGGTCTCAAACAGGGCCGCGCCGTGCAGCTCTGGCAATTCATCGCCGCCGAATTGACCAACTGCGGCCTGCTGGCGAAGACCGGAACGATTTTGCAGGAAGTGGCGGCGAAGTCCGGCGCGCTGTTCATCTTCGACGGCCTGGACGAAGCGGGGGACGAGGTGCGCCGCACGCGCGTCCTTGAGGCGGTGACGGAATTCATGCGCGGCGCGGGCCAGCAGTGCCGTTACCTGTTGACGGCCCGCCCGTATGCGTGGGACGACTCCGTGTCACTGCCCCGCGCCGACGGGTTGGGCGCGGTCTATCGGCTGGATGATCTTGATCCGGATCACATCAACACATTTATCGAGCGCTGGTATCAGGCCGTGGCCGCGATTGGCTGGTCGTTGAACGACACGCCCGCGAATAAGACGCTCAATTTGCAGGCCGCCGTGCAGCGGCCCGATCTGCAAACGCTGGCGCGCAATCCGCTGCTGTTGACGCTGATGGCGACGCTGCACAGCAACCTCACCCGTCTGCCGGATGATCGCGCCGATTTGTACAACGAGGTCGTCGATCTGCTCTTGCAGCGCTGGAACGAAACCAGCGGCGCGGATCTAGGTTTGCTCACCGCCCTGGACATTCCGAGCCTGCGCCTGAGCAGTCTGCGCGAAACGATCGAGCAGTTGGCGTTTGACGCCCATGTTGCTGCGGGCGCGCAGGCGGCCAGCGTGGGCGGGCCCACGGGCCGGCCGGACACGGCAGATATTTCTGAAGTGGCGCTGCTGCGGGCCTTTGATCCGTTGTTGAAAAGTTGGGACAAGGCCGCCATCGTCGTTGATTACATCGAGCAGCGGGCCGGGCTGTTGATCGGGCAGGGCGCGCGGCGCGGCGAGCGGCAGTTTACATTCCCGCACCGCACGTTTCAAGAGTATCTGGCGGCCGGTCATCTGGTGAATCGGCCCAACTTCGGCGCGCAAGTGGTCGATCTGGCGCAGGCCGATCCCGCGCACTGGCGCGAAGTGTTGATACTGGCGGCGCGCTGCGCGGGCACCGAGCGTGGCGTGCTGGCCGCCGATGCGCTGGTTCACCATCTGGGCGTGGATGACTATCTCCGCCAACACCTTCAACCCACCGAGCGCGATTGGCAGGCAGCGATCCTGGCCGGCCTGCAACTGCTGGAGATCGGATTGATCGCGATCGATAGCCGTGAGGATTATCGCGTGGTGCGCGAGCGCGTGGCCCGCTGGTTGCAGAAGTTGATCGAAACGCCGCGCGTGCTGACGCTGGCCGAACGCATCGAGGCCGGCAATACGCTGGGGCGACTGGGCGATCCGCGCTTCCCGATCTCCACTGCGCCCGATGGCACGCGCTACATCTTCCCGCCGATCACCGCCGTGACCGCCGGGCCGTTTGAGATGGGCAGCCACAAAGATGAGCCGGGCGCGTACGATGATGAGTATTCCAAAGCGACGAAGAATAAGCGGCACGTGGTTCAGGTGGACGATTTTTCACCGGGTGTATATCCCATCACCAATGCCGAGTATCACTGCTTTGTGACGGCAACTGCGCGTGAAGCGCCCAGGCACTGGCGCAACGGCGAAGTGCCGCCGGGCCTGGAAAATCATCCGGTCGTGTATGTGTCGTGGCGTGATGCACTGGCCTATGGCGAATGGTTATCGAAGTTATCTGGTACACTGGTGCGGCTGCCCACTGAGGCCGAATGGGAGAAGGCCGCGCGCTGGGCTGTGTCGAAGAAGTCTGCGCGCCGCTATCCGTGGGGTGATGAGTGGGATGCCGGGCGATGCAATACGTCTGAAGAAGGGCCGGGTGGCACCACGCCGGTGGGTATCTATCCGGATGGCGCCAGTCCGAGTGGTTTGCTGGATGCCAGCGGAAATGTCCTGGAGTGGGTACAATCAAAGTGGGCAGACTATCCTTACAATGCGCAAGACGGGCGGGAGGATCTGTCGGGTGATGAGAGCCGGGTGGTGCGCGGCGGTTCGTGGATCGGCACTGAGGGGAGCGCGCGCTGTGCCTATCGCGACCACTACCGCCCTGACTCTCGTCTCGTCAGCCTCGGCTGGCGTGTCGTTGTCTTCCCCGGCTCTCGTAGTTGAAACCCTGATCCCTGATCGCTCTGATCTCTGATCGGATAATGGCGCGGAGAAACACGGCGCTGGTCTATACCCCAATGTCATTCCCGCGAAGGCGGGAATCCAGCAACCTATCGGTCACGCTCGACAACCGCCGGCCTGGATGCCCGACAAAAGCATTCGGGCATGACGGCAGCCATTCACAATTTGACTTGGAACGCTCCCGGCGGATTGCCAAATCTGTCGGCTTAGCTGCTGGATTTGACAATCCAGCGGGAGCAGGTCTGTCCATAGTGAGGGTTGCTGGCGTGAGGGTGTGTACGATGAGTTATTGAATCACAATCGCTTTCTGCGGACACGCCTCGACGCAGGTCTTACAGCCTGTGCAACGCGAGGGCGGATCGGGGATGGAAGAATCAGTCGGCCATCGATTCGACTGACTGAATCGTTACCCGCACTGGACGCTGCGGCGCGAGTGAAACGACCGGCTGCTGGCTTTGCCGTTCTTTTTCCTGCAAGTCACGATAGATGGCCGCCAGATCGTAGCCAAATTGGGCGGCATAAGCCTCGCGTGCCAGGCGCGTCTGCTCGACGATTTCATCTTGCCACATGACTTATTCCTCGTGAACAATTATAACCTCAATTCACGGTAATTGCCTTTTGTGGGCAGGCCTCAACGCAGGCCTGACAGCCCGTGCAACGCGAGGGCGTGAGGGTACGGATGGTCCAATCGGATGCGGGCTTGCCATTATCGCGGGCCGTCATCGGCGCAAGGCCAAACACCCGATTAGGACACGCATCGATACAGGCGCGGCATTCGCGCGGCGAAGCGCACGATTTCACATCGATCTTGAATTGCGCTCGTTTGCCCGCTTTGCGCTGCCACTTAAATTCCGACTGGCGCGGCAGCAGATCGATCGCGTTGCGTTTGCAGGTGACGCGGCAGACGCCGCAGCCATAGCACAGGTTGGCATCGATCTGGCATTTGTCCTGCGTGGCCGTGTAGCGAATCGCGCCGAAGGGGCATTGGCCGCGGCACAACTTGCAGCCCGTGCATTTGTCCCAATCGATGGCGGCGACGTAATCGGCGGCGAAGAACACTTGCAGCATGCCCGTGCCCTCCTGCATCCGATAGGCAATGCAATCCTGATCGCAGTTGCACAGTCCGCCGATGAAGGGTGTGTCGAAAGTCCACACCGAATGGACCAGCCCCTCTTTATCGAGGCCGTGAATGGCCGATCGGGCGTCTGCCACTGCGAGCCATTCGAGGTTGTTGTCGAAGTCGGGGTATTGCGTGACTAAACCTTCGGGATCGAGGTTGAGGCCGTAACAGTAGCGCACTTCGCGGCGGCCTGTCGTCAGGCTGCGACACACGCACGGCAGCCGCACTACACTTGTCATCTGATCCAGAATCTTATCCACGTCCTCGATGGGCACGACCTGTCCAAAGTGGCCTTTCTTTTGCCGCGCGGTGGCGATCTTGCTGACGACATCGGGCACAAAGGGCAGGGCTTGAATGGAATCAAGCATGCTCAATGAACCGGCGACGGAGTTCTCAAAATCCTTGAAGAAGGCGGCGATGTGATCGCGCCGTTGCGGATCGGCCAGCAGTTCGCGGCTGTAGTTCTTCATCGACAGGTACCACTGTTTGCCCTCGCCATGTTCCGCACAGAATTCACACATGATCAATCCTTCCCTGGTGATAGTTCATTACAGCATGCCAGGTGAGTGGATTCAAGTGTGAAGTGTCACGCTGAAACGCGCGAATGAGAACGCGGGAGCATTACATGCGTGAGGATGGCGCAGCCGGAATCGGATCAGCCGATTGCCCGGCCGGTTTGAGCCGGCGCAGCCAGCGCTTGAGCACGCCCAACGCGATGTGCGGCTGCATCAACGCGGTGGGCGGCGCGGTGAGATGTGAGACACGCACAAAGGTCTCAAACGTCACGGCGTCGGCCGACGCCAGCCAGACCACTTCGTCGATGTAACGCTGCAATAGCGCGTCCAATCGGTTTGGACGCGCGTTGCCTTCAACGCCGGGTATGCGTGAGTCCTCGTTCGTTGCCAGCAACCACGGCAGGCGCACCACCTTCGCCAGCGACTTCTGAAAATCCCAGCAGCCCAATGAAGTTCGCAGCCATCGATCCAACGCCTGCGCTTCCAGCCCGGCTACCGTCATGCCCTGGCCATAGATCGGATTGAAGGCATACGCGGCGTCGCCCAGCACTATAAAATTCTCCGGCCAGCGCGTCAACTGCTCGTAATGCCGCCAGCGATTCTCCGTGCGCCGATAACCGTACACCGGCGAGATCGGTTCTGCGTCTTTGATCGCCTCGTATAACGCCGGGTGAATGAACGTGCGCATGAACTCGACAAACGCCTGCTCGTCGGTGGGTGGACGTTCATCGCCTGCGCCGCCGAGGTTGACCATCCAGCGATCGTGCTCGATCGGATAGATCAGGCCGCCGCGCGTGCCATACGGCGGGCGGGCGCGAACCATCATGACCCGCCAATCGGCGGCGAAGTGCGGCGGGCGCTGATACACGCGCGTGGCGTAGCCCAGATGCGAATCGATGACGGTTTCGGCCGGCGGTGTGTAGCCGGATTCGGTCAGCCAGTCCAGCACGCGCGAGGTGCGGCCGCTCGCGTCGACGATCAGATCGCCGGGCAGGTTCGATCGGGCGTCTGAAGTCCGATCGCGGTAGTTGAGGCGCACGCCTGTTACGGTCGATCGATCCTCGCTCGTCAACAACCCGATCGCCTCACACCGCGCCTCGAAGGTGACGTTGGGGCGGGCGGCCACGCGATGACGCAAGGTGTACTCCAGCAGGCCGCGACTACCTCCCCGCGTGGTGAACGTCGACGGGAAACGCGGCCCCCAACCGGCCGGGGTAAAGTAGACGAAGTCACTGGTCCAATTGATCAGCGGCGCGCCCGCCTGCGCCAGATCGGCGTCGAAGCCGGGCAGCAAATCTTCCAGGATCAATCCGCCGCGTCGCAGCAGGATGTGAACGTGTGTGGCTTGCGGCACGCCTTTGCGCGGTTCGGGGTCATCGGGCAGGGTGTCGCGATCGAGCACGGTGACGCGCTCAAAATGATCGGATAAGATCCGCGCGGCCAGCAGGCCGGCCACACTGCTGCCGATGACGATCGCGTGATGTCGAGGAGCGGTCATAGCGTGTGCCTCCGATCCAGCCAGCTGTACAAGACGGTGATGAACAATACGAAATGAACAATGATCAACAACCATTGTTCATTGGTCATTGATCATTGTTCATTGAAGAGGGTGCCTGACGGGGGTCGAACCCGCAACAACTGGATCCACAGTCCAGTACTCTGCCATTGAGCTACAGGCACCGTTTTGGCGCGTTAGCGCGAGGCAGATTTTACCACGCGCGCGCGACTTTCACAAGGGTTTTGCGTATATCGTTCGTCATTGCGAGGGCGCGTAGCGCCCGAAGCAATCTCCGTGTCGGCGGTGAGATTGCTTCGGCTCGATAATGCCGCGCCTCGCAATGACGGCTACAGCAGGCCCTTCACCACTTCGATGATTTGATCTTGCGCCACAATCTGTTGCGCGCCCGATCGCAGATCGCGCACGGTGGCGTTGCCCTGCGCGGCTTCATCCGGCCCCACGATAATGGCGATGGGGATAGCCTGCGTGTTGGCGTACTTCATCTGTCGATCGAGTTTGGCCGCTTCGGGAAACAGTTCGGTGTTCACGCCGCCCGATCGCAACTGCGCGGCGAGCCGGGCCGACACTTTCACCAGCGACTTATCGAAAATCGTCACGATGACGCTGGCCGGGGTGGGGCGCAGTGCGGGCTTCAAGCCATAATGATTGATCACCAGGCCCATCACCACATCGCCCATCGCAAAGCCGATGCCGCCCAACGGCTCGCCGCCCACATCACCGACGAGGTTGTCGTACCGGCCGCCGCCCAGGATGGCGCGGAATTCGCCGCTGCGATCGCGCGCCTCAAAGACGACGCCGGTGTAGTAAGCGAGGCCGCGAATCACCGATGGATCGAACTCCACGTAATCGCGCACGCCCAGATCGTCGATCGCGCTGAAAAAGGCCACCAGTTCATCGGATTGTCGCCACAGTTCCGAGTTGTTCAACAGCGCCGACAGTCGATCCATTTGATCGGTGCTTAAGCCGATGTCGTCAAGGCCATATGCGCGCCACTTGTCGGCGGGCAGCTTGTCCAGTTTGTCGATCAAGCGATAAACGCCGTCCACCTGATCGACACCCAGTAACTTGATCTGCGCTTCCATCAACTTGCGATTGTTGACTTTGATCACGATCTGCTGTGACGAAAAGCCCACGGACTTGAAGAACTCCGCGCCGATGGCGACGAGTTCGGCATCCGCGTAAGGCGAGTTGACGCCCAGCAGATCGATGTTCCACTGGAAGAACTCGCGGGTGCGGCCTTTTTGCGGGCGCTCGTAGCGCCAGAACGGGCCAAACGACCACCAGCGGATGGGTTTGGGCAGTTCGCGCTGTTTCTGTGCGACCATGCGCGCCAGGCTGGGCGTGAGTTCAGGGCGGAGTGTGATGGTGTCGCCGCCGCGATCGGTGAAGACGAACGATTGCTCTTTCACCAATTCTTCACCGCTCTTGGCTGCGTACAGATCCAGCGATTCAAGGATTGGCGCTTCCCATTCTTGATAGCCGAACTTCTGCGAAACGGCCCTCATCTTGCCGTACAGCCAGGTGCGAAAGGCCATCTCTTCGGGATAAAAATCGCGCGTGCCTTTGATGGGGCGAATGGTTGGTTTCATGGTGAACCTCACGGTAGAATGGGAAATTGGGAAATTGGTAGATTAGTGACAAAATAAAAGCGCGACCCGTTGGGGCCACGCTTATTCAATCGGATGGAGAAAACCGCTGTGCCGCGACCCAAACGCCATTAACTCATCAAATGATGAGCAGGATGGTGATGATGGATCGGCGCGCCAGTG
>JACRBO010000225.1 GCA_016219235.1 Chloroflexota bacterium | reverse complement strand
GATCGGTCAGGCCCGCTTCCAACGCAAAGGGCAGCAGAAAGGCATCGAAGTTATCGGCATCGGGAAAGCGCCAGCGGCGCAATGCCTCGTGCGTCAACTTGCCGACGACCCACGCCGGCCCGACGGGACGCTTGACCTTTGGCACGACGCGCCACACTCGCGATTGTTGATTGTAGATTTCTGATTGATGATTGACGGACGACAGTGGTTGGGTCAGATCAGAGATGGCCGTATTGATCACAGGTTGTTCAGCAACCGGTGAAATCGACGGTGCTGGTAATTGGGTCGCGGGATGCAGCACACAGCCGATCGGTTTGGTGAGAGCCACGCTGAGCGGCGCAGTCAGATCGTGATCGATCGTGACCGCGTCCAATCCGCTGACTTCGCCCAATCGACCCAGCCAGCCGCGCAGTGAGAGATTGCCCTTTGAAGCTACTCTGGCATGGCCACTGATAATCAACTTTTCTTTAGCGCGTGTGGCGGCGACGTAGAGCAGGCGCTTGTCTTCGGCCTCGGCTCTGGCCTGTTCGTTGAGCCGGGCCAGTCGATAGCCGACCGAATGCGCGTCGTCGGCGGTCAGATCGACGCGCACGCCAAGTTGATCATCCAGCAGCACGGTGCTCGCGCGATTGGGCAGGTCGTGCGCCGCATCGGCGATGACGACCACGGGAAATTCAAGCCCCTTGGCTTTGTGGACGGTCATCAACTGTACCGCGCCGCCTCCTGAGCCTGTCGAAGGATCCACCGGCGCTTCGCCTTCACGCACACCGCTGTCTTCCAATGTCTGCACGTAGTCCAGAAATTCGCCCAGACTGATCAGGCGGCTGGCGTGCGCATCGGCCAGCAGTTTATCGACGTTGCGGCGCAGACGATGGCCCTGCGGTACGGCGCTCAGCAATGTGCGATACTGCGTTAGATCAAGGAAACGCTTCAGCACTTCGGCGACAGAGACACGACCGGCCAGATCGTGCAGTTCGGCGATGAGACCTCGGAGGTTTCCGAAAACCTCCGAGGTTTTGATCGTTTCCCACAACGAGCGCGGTTGATCCGCGACCAGACCTCCGAGGTTTCCATCCGCTTCACTGCGTGGCGAGACGCCTGGCAAAACCTCGGAGGTCTTGAAACGCAGTCGATATAGATCAGCATCGCTGAGGCCGATGGCGGGCGAGCGCAGCAGTCCGGCCAGGGTCAGATCGTCGGTCGGATCGTGGATGGCCGCGAGCGCGTTGAGCACGTCGCGAATTTCAGGTCGATCGTAGAAGCCGCGTCCTGCAATCGTGATGAAGGGAATGCCGGCGTGTTCCAGCGCGTCTTCGTATACGCTAAAGCCGCGCGTGGCGCGGAACAGCAGCGCCATGTCACTCCACGCGAAATCTTCATCGCGGCGCAGGGCGTGCAGGCGTTGGGTCAGGGCTGTCGCGGCAGTCTCGCGTCCGGTGGCGGCGTCTTCGCCGACGCCGATCTGAAACTCCACAAAGGGCACACGCACGGCCTGTTTTTCAGGCTGTTGGCGCTGCGCGCGCAGTTCGGCAAAGGGCACTTCGTAGGGCCGCGCCGGATCGATTGCTTCGCCCAGCACAGGCCGCAGCAGATCGTTGAGGGTTTGCACCAGCGCCTGATGCGCGCGGAACGTCAGATCGAGATCGACCGTAAAACCGTCGGCCGCCTGAACATCCGATTGCACTTGCCGAAACACGGCCACATCCGCGCCGCGGAATTTGTAAATGCTTTGTTTGGCGTCGCCGACGATGAAGAGTTCGCCCGGTCGGTTCGTCATTGCGAGCGCCCTTTGCGAAGCAATCTCGTTGCCGGCCGTAGAAGATTGCTTCGTCGCAAAAGACGCTCCTCGCAATGACGGATCATATGAGGGGCGAAAGTCAGTCAGCGCATACACGATGTCACGCTGGCGCGCATTGGTGTCTTGAAATTCGTCGACGAGCACGGCTTGCACGTCGCGCTGCCAGCGCTGGCGCACCGTGGGCTGCGTCGTGAGCAGCTGCGCCGCGCGGCCTTCCAGATCATCGAAGTCCAGCGCCTGTGAGCCATCTTTCAACTGTTGATATTCTTGCAGCACGCGGCTGTGCAGCATCTGCAACGCGGGCAGGGCGGCGGCCAGCTGTTGATCGAGCGCCCAACTGAGCGTGCCTGCTTTGCCGATTAGCGGCAGCAGTTCCGCATCGTACTGATCGCGCAGGGTCTTCATCGCATCGCGCGCGGCGACGAGATCGGCTTCGGCCCAGTTGGCTTTTTGCCCCTGCGTGGAAGTGGCGGCGCGCAGCTGAGCAAGGCCGTTGAAGACGGCATCCCAATCGGCTGTGGCACGGGCCGCCGTGACGGCTTGCCAGTAATCGAGCACGGCGCGGCGCGCGACCTCCAGTTTATCGTCAGCCTTGCGCGATCGAGTTTCGGCCAGGGTGCTGATGGCCTCAAGCCACGAAGCTGTGAATCGATCGGCCAACCACTGCGTCAGCAGCGTTTCAATGTGCGTTGAGGCCTGCCAGGCCGTGGTGACATCGAGCCGTCTGGCGATCAGCGTGGCGAGGATGTCGCGCAGGCCGCGCTCGGTGAACAGGGTGATGAGAGCCGCCGTGTCCGATCGGGTGATGGCCCAGCTCAGCGCGGCGTCGATCGACTGGGCCTGCCACGCCGCCGATTGGCCTTCTTCCAGCACGACGAAATTTGGATCGAGCGCGGCTTCGGCGGGATGGGCACGCAGGACTTCGGCGCACAGGCTGTGAATGGTGCCGATGCGGGCGGCGTCAAGTTCGGTGAAAGCGGTTTGCCAGAGATTGGAAGTTAGAGGTTGGAGGTTGGATGTTAGAGGTTGGACGCTTGGCGTGGGGGTTGGACGCTGTTCGTCGCTCAAACGCTGTTGAATGGCGGTGCGGATGCGCGTGCGCATTTCGCGCGCGGCCTTGTCAGTGAAGGTGATGGCAACCAACGATCGCAGCGGGTGGCCCTGTTCCAGCAGGTGCAGATAACGCCCGACCAGCACGCGCGTCTTGCCCGATCCCGCGCCGGCCGTCACGGCGATGGCGCGGCTGCGGCGCGTGGCGGCCTGCTTTTGATCGGGCGTGAATTTGAACTGCGCGAGGATGGAATCGGTGGAACGCATATTCGATTGTCACTCTTGATCCGCGAATTCACGCGAATGAACGCGAAGGAAAAATTCACATCGATTCGCGTTTGTTCGCGGAAGATTCACCAATTGGACGGCGTGTAGCGCCAGCAAAACGCGACGGCGGGACAATAACTGGGACAGCCGCCGTCGGGCGGCACGGGTTGAAAATCTCCGGCGCGAATGTGACGCACGTGATCGATGACGTGCTGCTTGACGCGCTCGAACGCCGCGTCGATGCCGCCTTCGTATTTCTCCAGTTTGAAGCTGCTGGCTTTGCCCTGCAAAATATGCCAGTAAAAGCCCGAGGCGACTTCGCCCAACTGCAAGGCGTCGCGCGCGGCCAGCGCATACAGCGGCAGTTGCAGTCGTTTGCCTTCATCAAGATGTTTGGCGCTGATGGTCGAGCCGCTGGCTTTGTAATCGATCACGCGCAGCCGCCCGTGCTGATCCACATCCAGCCGATCGATGTAGCCGTGCAAGCGAATCTCTTCGCCGTTTTCGGCGCGCACAATCAAAGAAGGTTGCCCCATGCCAAACTTTTGCTCGAAGCGATGGGGCGTGAAACCTTCCGAAACTTCAGCTAAGGCCATGATGGTTTCACGCAGTGCTGCTTCCAGTTCATGCTGCTGCGCCTCCCACAACGCGCTCGGCCGGAAGCCGTAATCGATCGGTGCGGAGGCAAAGACCCGGTGGGCCACATCAGGCAGGGCGCTGATTGGATCGTCGTGCTGATAAACATCTTCGAGAATCTTGTGCAGCATCGAGCCGAGGCTGCGCGCGTCGTAGCCTTCGTCTGGCGGCGTGCGCGGTTCCAACTCCAACGCGTGCGCGATGTAAAACGCGAACGGGCACGTGCCGTACATTTCCAGCCGGCTGGCGCTCCAACCGTGCGCGGCTGAGTAACGCTGTTGCAAGATCGATGCGAGTTCGGGCACGATGCCATCGTGGATGCTGTTCGCTTCGTCAGGCGGAGATAAACGGGCGCGCAGGATTTCAAGGCCGCGCTGCAAACGCTGATCGAACTGGTGCGTGGCTTGTACCCACTCGATCGGCGACGCGGCTTCATCGGGCGCGAGCGGATCTTCCGGTCGGACTTTGCGCACGACAGGCCGATCGAACAGTCGCAGCACCTGTGACCAATACGGCGATGGCTCCCACGGCTGACCATCTTCGGCCAGATACGGTCGGGATAACAACAGCCGCTCGGAGGCGCGAGTCACGGCCTGATAGAAGAACGTCACTTCATCGCCGCGCAAACGCGGTTCGATCGCCAATCCTCGATCGCGCAGCATGGCCCGATCGGTTTCCCGCAACAATACGTCTTCGCGCTCCGCCTGCGGGAATTCGCCTTCCGACCGGCCCAGCAACGCGACGGCGCGAAACGATAGGCCGCGCGCATCGAGCACGGCGGCGGTGAAAATGCCGGCCCCGGCCCCCACCCTTGATCCCTCCTCCGTTTCCCAGGGGAGGGGTGCGTATGACAATGCTTCGATCGCACCGCGAAATTCGCTTACAAATTCGCGGTAGTCGATCGGTTGAGCATCGTCCAACACCGCTTCACTCAGTACCAGGCCGCGCAGCGCATCCTTGCAGGCACGCAAGGCGGCCAGATCG
>JACRBO010000224.1 GCA_016219235.1 Chloroflexota bacterium | reverse complement strand
GGGGCAGGCGGCGCGGGTTGAAGATTAACGGCCACAGCCAGCACGCCAAAAGTGATGAGGAGTACCAGTGCAACTACAGCGCGCCGCCGCATCTGGAGAATGGCTTCCTGGCGTAAACCGTAATAAGCCGCCCGGCGCGATTTGAGTGCCGCCAATGCCGTCCAAAGCATAGCCGCAGCCAGTATGATACCGACAATAAGCAGCAACCAGTTTCCATACTGCGACAACACAGAGGCCATAGATTGGACATCTTTGGGGCCGTGGGGTGGGTGACGCGGCCAGCGGGCTGTATTCGGCGCAGATTATACCATAGGGGTCAAGCCGGCCGGCGAATCCGAGCATGCATGTAAAAGGCGTTAGCAGTCTGGCGGCGCACGGAGCTGCCTCTGCCAACATTTTTTGCAAGCATACAACCACGCTTGATAGTGGAGAGGGCGGAAGGCGTGTGGTATAATCGCCTCGACGTTGGGTAGCGGCGTAAGTCGGGAGGCGCGATCAGCATGATTGAAGTCACCATTGACAGTATCCGGGTCAGTTTGATGTCCCAGCACCGCGTGGTCATCTTGAAAGACGGTGAAACCGATCGGTATTTGCCCATTTGGATCGGGGCGTGCGAGGCCGATGCCATCACGATCGAACTGCAGGGCGTGGAAGTGGCGCGTCCGTTTACGCACGATTTACTGAAATCATCGATTACGCAGCTGGGCGGCAAAATCAAGTCGGTGGTGATCAGCGACCTGCGCAGCGAAGTCTTTTACGCGCAAATTGTGCTGGACGTGAGCGGCCGCCGCATGGAGATCGATTCGCGCCCCAGCGACGCGCTGGCGCTGGCCGTGCGCGCCAAAGTGCCCATTTACGTGTCGGAAGAAGTGATGGAGAAGGCCGCCATCACGCCGGAAGAAGACCTGAGCGAAGGCGGCGGCGATGAGAAACTCAAAGGCTCGCCGTTCGGTGACCTGATTGACGGTCTCAACCTCGACGATTTTGGTGAAGGCAATTAGCTGCGCCGCGATGACATTCTGGCGGCTTCCCGCCGCCAGCCCTACCTCGTTAGACCCGCTACCCCTGTCATTGCACGTGAATGGCAGGGGTAGCCATTCGCTGAAGGCAGAGAAGGCATGACCACCACGCCGATTGATCGGATGCCACCCCATTCCGTCGAAGCGGAAGAAGCGCTGCTCGGATCGTTGCTCATCGACACCGAGGCGATTTATCGTGTCAGCGGCTTCTTGAAGCGCGACGATTTCTATATCGTGAAGAACCAGTGGGTGTGGGACGCCTGCCTGGCCCTGCACGAGCGCCGCGAGCCGATCGACGCGGTGACGTTGCGGCGCGAGATGGAAGCGCGCGGTCAACTCGACGAGCTGGGCGGCCCGGCGTACATCACGTACCTGATGACGGTGGTGCCGACGGCCATCCACGCCGAAGGCTACGGCCACATCGTGGAGCGCGCGGCTCTGCGCCGCCGCCTGCTGAACGCGGCCAGCGAGATCGCGCAGCTGGCCTACGACGAATCGGACGAGATCGATCAGACGATCGATCGGGCGGAACAGACGCTGTTTGGCGTCAGCCAGCGCCGCATCGCGCGCGATATGCAGCCGATCGCGGAAGTGATTCGCCAGTACTACGATCGCATCGAATACCTGTACGAACATCGCGGCGAGCCGCTGGGCATCCCGACCGGTTTCATCGATCTCGATAAGATGCTGGGTGGCCTGCAACGCTCCGATCTGATCATCATTGCGGCGCGGCCGGGCGTGGGCAAGACCAGCCTGATGCTGAACGTGGCGTTGAGCGCGGCGCGGCGGTTCCATCAGCGCGTGGCCGTGTTTTCGCTGGAAATGTCCAACGAGCAGATCATTCAGCGGTTGGTCAGCGCCGAGACCGGCATCGACAGCCAACGGCTGCGCACCGGCGATTTGCACGAGGATGAGTGGCCGCTGTTCGTGCAGGCCACGAGCGCGCTGAGTGATGCGCTGGTCTTTGTCGACGATACGCCCAGCATCAGCGCGCTGCAACTGCGCACCAAAGCCCGCCGGCTGCACTCGGAACACGGCCTCGATTTGATCATCATAGACTACTTGCAGTTGATGTCGGGCGATTCGCGCACGGAAAATCGCGTGCAGGAAATCAGTTATCTCTCGCGTTCGCTGAAGGGCCTGGCGCGCGAATTGAATGTGCCGGTACTGGTGGCGTCGCAGCTCAGCCGCGCGGTGGAACAGCGCAGCGACAAGCGGCCGGTGCTTAGTGACCTCAGAGAGTCGGGATCGATCGAACAAGACGCCGACATCGTGATGTTCATCTATCGCGATGACGTGTACGATTCGGAATCGGATCGCAAGAATGTGGCAGAGTTGATCATTGCGAAGCACCGCAACGGTCCGACCGGCACGGTGGAACTGTTCTTCCAGCGGAATCTGACGCAGTTCAAGAATGCGTTGAAGCGGGATATTGCACTTTAGGGATTGGACGTTGGAGGTTGGAAATTGGAGGGTAGCGCTTCCAACATCTAACCTCCAACCTCCAATCTCTAACCTCCAACATGAAAACATTCAGCGGATTTGCCAGCGGCTCAAATGCGGTGTCGATACCGGAACAGTTCTTCCTCGAACTGCTGCCGTTGATCGACGACGTGCTGGAATTAAAGGTGACGCTGGCCTGCCTGCGGCAGTTCGATCAAAAATCGGGGCTGGCGAAGTGGACGACGCCCGATGAATTGATCGGCGATCCGGCGCTGGCCGATGCCGCCGAGGTGTTGACCGACGGGCTGGAAAAAGCGATCGGGCGCGGATCGATCGTCGAGGCGGTGGATCGATCGGGCGCGCGCTGGCTCTTCCTCAACGACGAGTTGGGCCGCGCGGCGGCGGAATCGATCGCGCATGGCGGATCGATCGAGGAAGCCCCGGCCGTTAAACTGCGCCCGAATATTTTCGCGCTGTACGAGCAATCGATCGGCGCACTGTCGCCGCTGATTGCCGATCAACTGCGCGATGCGGAGAAGGAATTTGCGCCGCGCGTGATCGAAGAGGCGTTTGAGGAAGCGGCCCGTCAAAACGTGCGGTCGTGGGCGTATGTGCGCAAGATTCTGGATAACCGGGCGCGCAAGGGGAAACGAGATGAAACGCGTGGGCGAGATGTTGCCGCCGATTGGCAGCGAGTCCTCAAAAAAGATCAGCGCCCCTAGCCGCCCGACGCCGCATGCCGAGTGCGAACTGTGCGGCGGATTGGGCTGGATCAGCGCGGATGTGCCGGTGGGGCATCCGCAATTTGGCAAGCTGCTGCCGTGTCCGCATCGTCAGGCCGAGACGGCCGGTGCGGTCTCACAGAAACTGTGGGACGCGCTGGGGCCGTTGAAGCACATGACGCTGGACAATTTCACGCCGGAAGGTCATGCGAGGACCGACGAGCAGCGGAATTCGCTGCGGAACGCGTATGAAGGCGTGAAGCGCTTCGTCAGCGAACCGCGCGGGTGGCTGTTTTTGCAGGGCGGCTATGGCTGTGGCAAAACGCATCTGGCGGCGGCGATTGCGAACGCGTTGTTGAGCGCGGGCACGCCGGTGGTATTTGTCAACGTGCCGGATTTGCTGGATTACTTGCGCGGCGCGTACAGTCCCAACGTCGAAGAGACTTACGATCAGCGCTTCACCGAAGTGCGCGACGCGCCCGTGTTGATTCTGGACGATCTGGGCACGCAAAACGCTACGCCCTGGGCCGAAGAGAAGCTGTACCAGATCCTCAACGCGCGCTACGTCAACAAACGCCCGACGGTGATCACGAGCAATCTCGATCTGGACGAGCTCGATCCGCGTTTACGATCACGTTTATCCGATCTCGATCTGGTGCGCAAGCTGCCCGTGACGGCCCCCGATTTTCGCCGCAGCGCCATCGAGCAGGGGCAGAGCTTTATGAGCAGCCTGGCGTTGTATCACGATCGGACCTTCGAGTCGTTCAATGCGCGACCGGAACTACAGCGCGATGAGCACGCGAATCTGAAAGATGCGCTGCGGCTGGCCAAAGACTTTGCCAAACACCCGCAAGATTGGTTGATGTTTACGGGCGGCTATGGCACGGGCAAAACGCATCTGGCCGCGGCGATTGCGAATTATCAAGCCGAGCGAGGTTATCCGGCCATGTTTGTGGTCGTGCCCGATCTTCTCGATCATCTGCGCGCGACGTTTAGTCCCGACGCTCGCACCTCGTTCGATCAGCGCTTCGAGGAAGTACGCACCGCGTCGCTGCTGGTGCTGGACGATCTGGGCACCGAATCGGCCACGCCGTGGGCGCGCGAGAAGTTGTACCAGATCATCAATCACCGCTATGTGGCGCACCTGCCGACGGTGATCACGACTTCGGTCTCACCCGATGATCTCGATCCCCGCATCCGCACGCGCATCCTCGACGAGACACGCTGTATGGTCTTTCCGCTGAGGGTACCCAGCTATCGCGGCGGGCCGCCACCCAAAGAATCGAAACCGGCGCGAGCATCCACGCGACGACGCTAACACACCAGGCAGGTCAAGCGACCTGCCTGGTTTTTATTCGGCCAGTCTGCTCGTTTGAGGTCAGGCCGGATTCGGCATCAACCCCAGCTGCGTCATCACGGCCTGCACATCATTCAAGCCCCACGTCTCGACGATCTTGCCGTTGGTCAGACGATAAATGACAATCGATTCGGCCTCGAACTTCTTGCCGGTCGGTGGCGCGCCCATAAACTCGCCCGTGTGTGTACCACGCCCCGTGTAGCGCTCCACGACTCTGTCGCCGTCCGCGATCAAATCCTCAGTGGTGGTTTGCAGATCAGAGAATGTGCCCAGAAAAATCTGATGGGCCATTTTCCCGCCGGCCAGGCCGGACGGCAAACCGGGCAGGGCTGCGTGGCTGATCACATCCTGCGCCACGATCGCATCGAGCGCGGCCAGGTTGTTCTGATTGTGTGCCTCGCGATATTTGCGTACAACGGCTT
>JACRBO010000200.1 GCA_016219235.1 Chloroflexota bacterium | reverse complement strand
CGGATTTGGCCGGAAAGGCGCCGCAGGATCAGTCGGGTGTGATGCAGGCCGCCGTGGCACGATCTGCCAGTGAATTGTCCCGTCAATATGAAACGCTCGTGGTGATTTCGATCGGCGCCGAAGGCGCCATCGCCGCGAATCGTGATCAAGTGTGGCAGGTACGTCCGCCACAGGTGACGATCAAGAGCGCGGTTGGCTCGGGGGATAGCACGTTGGCGGGCATCACATTTGGTTTGACGCATGGCTTTGCGTTAGAAGATGCGGTGAAATACGGCGTGGCCGCGGGCACGGCCAATGCGTTGACGGTGGGCGCAGGACATTTTTCGGTGAGCGATTTTGAAAGCGTCCTGGCTCAAGTGACCGTGGAACAGTTGTAAGGAGGCTCACATGGCAGTCATTACGATTTCGGGTGAATACGGCAGCGAGGCGAGTGAGATTGCGGGGCGCGTGGCTGCGGCGCTGAACTACCATTACGTGGATACCGTGCTCATTGAGAAGATTCTGGATGAGTATGGCCTGGTCGAATTCAAAGAGATGTATGAATCGATGCCCGGCCTGTTGTCGCGCTTCGACGAGGTCAGTAACCGGATGAAGAACATGCTGGATCGCGTGCTGCACGCGTTGGGCCGGCATGGCAACGTGGTCATTCGCGGGCGGGGCGGCTTTGCCGTGCTGGGCGGCCTGGCGGATGTGTTGACGGTGCGCACGCAGGCGCCGCTGGCCGTGCGCGCGCGGCGGGTGAGGGTGTGTGAGCACATCGACGATCTGGCGCACGCGACCGAAGTGGTGCAGCAGTACGATCGGGTGCGCAGTGCCTTTGTCGAGTCGTCGTACAACGATGTCGTGTGGAGCTCGGCCGATGCTTTCAACCTCGTTATCGATACGGGCAAGATTCCGCTGGCGCTGGCCGTCGATTGGATCATCGAGGCCCATCAGGCCGTGGTCTTGCGCGAGGCCGGCAGTGAGCCGACCGCGCGCGATCTGGTGGTGGATGAAGTCCTGGCGCAAGTGGTCAACGCTAAACTGAAGTGCGCGACCGCGCATTGATTTGAACTTACTCACATCTCCCACGGAGGGGAATATGGGCAAAGCAATTGGACTGGCCGAGACTGTCGCAAACTACGAGCGCAACACGCCCGCAATTGGCGTGTTTGTGGCGGGCGATCCGCGCATCAATCCGGATAGCCGCTTACGCTGTCAGAACGTTGTGAAGATGGTGGCCGATGTGCTGGCCGATCGGGTGAAGCTGCCCGACGGTTCGCCCGCGCGCGTGGTCTACGCGCCCATCCTCGTCGATGGCGAAGCACAAGCCGACATCGTGGCGAAGCAATTTCAGGATGCGGGCGTCAAGGTGCTGGTCTGCACGCCCGATACGTGGGCATTCCCGCAGTTGAGTGTGATTTCGTTGTTGCAGCAATTCCCCAAGGACACGCCGATTAATTTCACATGCGGCAACAGCGGTCCCAAACCCGGCGTCGTATTCGCGCACGCGATCAACGGCGCGTTGGCGCAGTATGGCCGCTTGTCGCACCTCAACGTCGGCACGTGGCCCGACACCGGACTCAATCCGGTGATGACGGAAAACACGGCGCAGGCGCTGGTCGATTGGGCCTCGGCAGCGATCACAACGCAAGCGTTGAAGGGCCGGCGGGTGGTCGTCTTCGGCCACGACTCGATGGGCATGGAGACCGCCCTCGCGCACGTGCTGCCGACTCGCCAACAGTTCGGCATCGAGATCACGCGGCTCGACATGAAACTATTGGCCGACATGCTGAATAAGAAAGCGTACAAGGCCGAAGAACTAAGAGAACTGCGCGCGTGGGTCGATCGGCTGGTGGGTGCCCGATTGGAATTGCGTGACCAAAGCGATTCGGAGATCTTCAATCAGAGCCTCGCACTGTATCTGATCACGCGCGATCTATTGAAAGACCTCGATGCGGTGGGCGGCGGTTTCATGAGCCAACTCGAATGGGGATCCGATCTGCGCGGCACGCCGCTGCCGGTGGCCGATGCGATGGAGTCGTTCTTCAACTCCACGTTCGATCACAACGGGCGCAAGCTGCCGGTACCCTTCGCCACCGAAGCCGACGTCCAGGGCTTGCTGACGATGCTGTTCATGTCGGCGTTGACGGGCGGCCAGCCGCCGCTGTTCATGGACTTCCGCAAGGTGTGGGAGCGTTGGGAACTGGAAGGACTCGCGAAGAAAGTCGGCGTGACTTTGCCCGACAATGAAGCGTGGGCGGTGAAGGGCCTGGTCGATGGCGACAACTCCGGCAGCGCCTCGTTCGATTGGGCCGCGAAGCCCGGCGCGAGCATCGAAGAGATCATGGCGCGCGTGTCGTTCCCGCTGCAAGACTTCGACTACTTCCCCGGCAAAGGCAACTCGGTCACGTTCACGTCGCCGGGCGGCCTGAGTGGTATCGCCGGTCGCTTAACGTACAGCAGTTTGTCGGGGTTGTTTGGCATGAATTGGGACGAGGCCGAAACCGCCGAAGTGCCCGCCGCATTGGCAACCGCGTTAGCCGGATCGACCAATAAGGAATGGCCGCACTCGTTCGTGGTGCCGAAGTATGCGACAATGTATGAGTACAAGCACTATCCGCCCGCCAATCACTTCCATTTGATTCAGGGCCTGTCGCCGGCGCGATTGGAATACTGGATGGATTTGAACAACATCCTGTCGCAAGTGTACTGGGCCGCGCGCCCGGCGTTTGTCGAAGGCGTCGATCGGCCGCTGCCACTGCTGTATCTGGAGAACGGCGGCGAGAATCACGCGAAGTTGATGTTGGGTAAGAAACTATAGAGGCAACCACAGATTACACGGAATACACGGATAACGGCCAATGATCCGTGGAATCTGTGTAATCCGTGGTTATCGCGAATTGATATGCTTAAGAGCCAACTGCTTCAACCAGAAATTCTGAGCGCGTTAGGCAAGGCGGGTCACGGCGCGAAGGTGCTCATCGCCGATGGCAACTTCGCCTTTGGCCCGATCATTCATCCGCGCGCGAAGTGCGTGTGGCTCAACCTCGCGCCGGGGATGGTGACGGTCACCGATGTGCTGAAGGTGCTGATCGACGCGATCCCGATCGAAGCGGTGGACGTGATGACGCCGGAGTCGGGCGAAGAGCCGTCGATTCACGCAGACTTTCGCGCCATTCTGAGCGAAGCGCAGCGCAGCCGAAGAATCTCGACCAGCGTGCCCGTGACCAAGCACACTCGCTTTGCCTTCTATGATGTGACGCGCAGCCCCGACACGATGCTCGTCATCGCCACGGGCGAGCAGCGCATTTACGCCAACATCGTGTTGACGATCGGCGTGGTGATGCCGGAGTAAAGATCAACCACGAAGGACACGAAGGTCACGAAGGATGCAGGGAGATTGTTCATTGAAGATGCTGGCGAATGAATTCACGGCAACAACCACGCGAAGTCGGCCTGCGCCGACTAGCCGACGTAGGTCGGCTTTGTGCTTTTCGTAGCCGCGATTTCAATCGCCGCAACAAGCCACGCAAATTCAATAAGAGGTAATCATGCTTAAGACGACTTTGCTTCAACCTGAAATCCTGGAAGCTTTAGGCAGCGCCGGTCACGGCGCGAAGGTGTTGATTGCCGACGGCAACTTCCCGTTCAGCACGCGCGGCAAGCCCGATGCCAAACACGTCTACCTCAACCTCGCGCCGGGATTGCTAACGGCAACGGACGTGCTGAAGGTGCTGGTGACGGCCATCCCGATTGAGGCCGCCGAAGTGATGCAGCCGCCCACCGGCGAGCCGTCGATCTTCGCGGAATTCCGCCAAATTCTGGGGATGGAACTCAAACCGCTGGGCCGTTTCGAGTTCTATGATGCGGCCTCCGCCAACGATGTGGCGCTCGTCATCGCCACCGGCGAACAGCGTATCTATGCCAATCTGCTGTTGACCATCGGTGTGGTGATGCCGTAGCAAAGATTAACTACGAAAGACACGCAGATCACGAAAGAAAACGGCGAGTCATGCGACTCGCTGTTTTTGATCAGGGGATGGCGGCTTTTAGAAGTTGCGTTTTGCCCTGCGGTCTGACTCGATAAGCATCACATGCCGCCGGGATGAGCGCCGTCTGATGACGGTGGAGCGGCACTTGCCACTCATCACCTTCGATGATCGCTTGCCCGTCGATGACGGTGAGCGCGTGAAACGATTCGCCGCGCGTGGCTAAATCGATCGAATTGGTTTCAGCCGTCAACAGTTCCAACGTGAAGTAATCGCAGTTGATCAACGTCGTCGCTTGACCATCGACGAAGGCGGGCGGCGGGGTGATGGGCGCGACTGCCTTCAGATCAGTGACGGCCAACGATTGATCGATGTGCAGCGGACGGCCATCGCTGGCGGGCCGGTTCCAATCGAAGACGCGATAAGTGAGGTTGGATGTTTGCTGGATTTCGTACAGCATCAAGCCCGGCCCCAGCGCGTGAATGGTGCCCGCGCGAATGAACACGGTGTCGCCCGCGTTCACATTGAGCCGCTGCATGTGATCGAGCAGCGTGCCACCGCGCACGGCCTGCGCTAATGTTTCCGCAGACGTGCCGTCGCGCAAGCCGCACAGAATCTCGGCGGCTGGTTCGGCGTCAAGGATGTGCCACGCTTCGGTCTTGCCAAATTGATCGGGACCTTCCAACTGCCGCGCCTGTTCATCGTTGGGATGCACTTGCAGCGACAACCACGCCGCGCAATCCAGCAACTTGATCAAGATCGGAAAACGCGATCCGGTTCGATCGATCGCGCGCGCGCCCAACAACGCCGATCCGAATTCGGCAGCGACTTGCGCCAATGTGCGGCCTTGCAGCGGGCCGGCCGCCACCCGATCGCTCTCGTACACGATCCAGGCTTCGGCGGTGAGTTGGCCGGGGCGCAAGCGCTGCCCGCCCCACACGTAATCGCGATATTCGGGCGTGACAAGGATCGGTTGTTGCAGAACTTCGATCATGCTTGCTCGTGCTCCATTAACGCCGCCGCCAACGCGATCGCGCCCAGCATGCCCGATTGATTGCCGAGCGCCGGCGGCACGATGAATTGATCGATGTGCTGCGTGATCCGATCGGATTGCACGTAGCCGTTGAGCAGATCACGCACTTCCGATCGCACGCCATCAATCAGACCCGGTTGTTGCATCACGCCGCCGCCGATAACGATGCGCTGCGGCGAGAGCACCAGCGCGAGGTTCGCCACGGCCAATGCCACGTAATGCGCTTCGAGTTGCCACGCGGGATGATCGGGCGGCAGCGTTTCGGCGGGTTGCCCCCAGCGCCTGGCCATCGCCGGGCCGCAGGCCAGCCCTTCAAAACAGTCGCCGTGATAGGGGCACGCGCCCGTAAAGGGATCGCGCTGCGGATCGCGCGGCAGCAACATATGACCGGCTTCAGGATGCAGCAGGCCGTGCAGCAGTTGGCCGTTGACCATGCCGCCCACGCCGATGCCGGTGCCGACGGTCATGTATAGCAGCGGATCGAGCGCGCGATTGTCCGGCACCCAGTAGTGTTCGCCAAACGCGGCCACGTTCACATCGGTATCAAACGCGACCGGCACACGCAGCGCCCGTTGAATGCCGCCACGCAGATCGACCTGCGCCCAGCCGGGTTTGGGCGTCGTCGTGATGTAGCCATACGTCGGCGACGGTGGATTGAGATCGACCGGGCCAAACGAGCCGATGCCGATCGCGGCCAGATCGTGGCCGTGCCGCGTGAAGAAGTCCACGCTGCGCGCGATGGTCTCGTCGGGCGTGGTGGTGGGGAAGCGTTCTTCCGCCAGGATATTTTGCGGGTCAGCGCCGATGACACAGACAAATTTGGTGCCGCCCGCTTCGATGCCGCCGTAAAGTTTCATGTTGTCCTCACTCGTCCTCAGACCTGTCAGGTGACGCACCAATTCCTGATTGGTCAGGCGCGTTGTGCGTCACCTGACAGGTCTTAAAAAAAGATCACTTCCAGATTGAACGTGCGCGTGGCTTGCGGTTCGATCAGTTGCAGCGTGCCGCGTTCGCGTTCGGCGGCGCGGCCGGCCACGTGGCAATTCGCGGGTTCAAGTCCCACGACATACAACCCTTCACTCATCATCTTCCACTGCGCGAAAATCGGATAGTCGGACTTCGCGTAACGCAGCGCCACACCCAGGCCCTGATTCGCATTAAACGCCGGATTGATGAACCGAACTTCGATCATGTCCGCTGGATCGGGCGTGAGATCATGATAAAACACCTGCTCCGCATAACCGACGACGGGCGCAGAAAACTCCCGATAGTTCTTCAAGCCCGATCGAGCCGCCTCATCTCGCGGCTCGGTTGTGTGCGGCGGCAATTCGAGACGAGCAGTCGCATCAACCAACGGAAAGCCCAGGTTGAAGTGCTGCAAGAACATCAACGGCGCGGGGCTGAAGCCGCGATTCTCGATCGTGTCTTCGATCCACAGGCACGGCTGATCCAGCTTCGTCCAGATGCGGCGCTGCAGCACGAGGTTCTCGCCAAAGACAGCGGTCTGACGAATTATACCTTGAACGGACAGCACATAGTCATCGCCTTGCCAGGCCTCGTCACAGCGCACGTGACTGGCCGGCAGACTTGAGACTCGCCCGTGAACGCCCAGGTCTTCACCGTTGTCCGTGTGCGGACTGCCCACTTGCGTCAGACCGCAGGGCGTGGAGAAACCGGCGGGCCAGGTGCGGAACCAGCCGAGGCCGGTGTGTTCAGCGTAAGCCGGGTGCGCCACATCGACGCCGCTGATGAAGGGCAGGGGCACGCCCTGAAAACGCAGATCGGTCAGACTCATACCGCGATCGGTGATGACGGTGAAGGCGAGACCCGCCGCATTGCGCACGTTGACCGCCCGCACGCCGCGTTCGCGGCCATCACTCAACTCGATGGATTGCACGCCGGCCAGTTGGCGCAGATCGCCGACGTGGCGCAGCAGGCCCGATCGGGTGTAGGTCTTGCCCCAGAGTGTTGGCATGGTGTGACGTTGTCCTTAGCTTAACAAGGGTGCACTCGCACACGGGCGAATGAAATTCGCGGCAACAACTGCACGAAGTCGGCCTGCGCCGACTAGCCGACGCAGGTCGGCTTTGTGTTATTGTAGGTGCAGTTTCAACTGCCAAACACGG
>JACRBO010000206.1 GCA_016219235.1 Chloroflexota bacterium | reverse complement strand
CGGCCGAGATCGATAAGTTGAAGCGGCTGGCCAACACCTCGCGCACTTCGGCGCTCGTGAACCGGAGGTCGGCTGCGCCGATGCCGGCTACGGCCCCCTGCGCGGCCAGCCGGATCAACGGGCCGCGCAATAGTGTGCGTCCGGCGACAATCAAATGCGCGTGCTCGGGCAAATACCGCAGCACATGATCGATCAGTTCACGAATTGGGCTTTCGTCACTAACCAAGTGCCAGTCGTCCAGCACCAGTATAAAATACTCCGGGATGTCCGACACCATGTCGGCCACTAACGTCGCCGCCGCCGTGGCCGCTGTCGGCACGCCGTTGTCCACCAGCGGCCGAGTGCGCTGCCCAAAACGCGGAAAGGGCCGTTGAAGCGAGGCCACCAGATGCGCCAGAAAGACCGCCAGATCGCGGTCGCCCTCATCCAGTGTGTACCAGCAGACCGGCATCTCTACTTCCTGTGCAAAGTCGAGCAGCAGGGTGGTCTTGCCGTAACCCGCCGGTGCAGTGACCAGCATCAATTTACGTTCGAGGTTCTCGTGCAGATAATCGGTCAGCCGCGGGCGGCGCAGCACGCCGTCCGGGCGCTTGGGGATGATGATTTTCGTGGGGATAATGCTGACCGGCATGGCACAACTATACCATGCGTCCGACTGAACGACGCAATTAGGCTACGGCCCTTCACCATGGTGTAACTGCGTTGTAACGCAAGAGCCGCTATCAAATCCAACCATCGCGCCTCATCAAATACCAATGCAGTTCAGGCAACTAGCGAGGCAACCGTCTCGCGGAAGACCTGCGTGTGCGTATCGATGTCGGCGGCGGTGGTGTAAGGCGAGATCAGCGCCATGTTATGAAACGGCGTCATCAAAATGCCACGATTCAAAGCATACAGATGCATATACTGATCGAGATCAAAGTCGATGGCGGCCACGGCTTCACCGCCGTTGCGAGGCGGCGTCGGGCGGAACCAATACTCGGCGCGGCAGCCTAGCCGCTTCACGATCCACGGCAAGTCATGATCGTCAATCACTTCGAGCACGCCCTGCTCAAACCGCTCAGCCAGCGGGATCATGCGCTCAAACGCCTCCGGCGTCAGCACTTTCTCCAGCGTCACGCGCATCGCTGCCAACGCCAATGCATTGCCCGATAACGTTCCACCGATGCCGTTCGTGTCGATGTCTTCCAGCGGCGTCTGTACCCGCGCCCGATCGGCCACCTCTGCCGATAGACCATAAACGGCCGCCGGGATGCCGCTCGCGATCGGTTTGCCAATGACGAACAGATCGGGTTCAAGGTTATACGCTTTGGTGTAGCCGCCCGGCCCGGTGCAAATCGTGTGCGTTTCGTCGATGATCAACAACGTGCCGGTTTTGCGAGTGATGTCGCGCAGTGCAGCGTGATAGCCTTCGTCAGGGTGAATGATGCCGATGTTGGTCATGGCGGGTTCGGCCAGCACACAGGCCACGTCGCCGGGCGCAAGAGCAGCCTCCAGCGCGGGAATGTCGTTGAACTCGACCACTTTGGTGGTCTCCGACGGATTGACCTGCGGACCGAGGTTGCCGTGGCGTGGCCCGACCACGCCGTCATTCAACGTCGCGAAGGTTTCGTCGACAGTGCCGTGATAGCACCAGTTGAAGACCAGCACTTTGGGTCGGCCGGTGATGGCGCGCGCGAGTCGCAGCGCAAAGCGATTGGCATCCGTGGCCGTCATCGCCACTTGCCAGTAGGGCAAGCCGAAACGACGCTGCAATTCTTCACCCACCCATACCGCATCTTCGGTGGGCAGCATGAACGTGACACCGTTGCGCAGGCGATTAGTGATCGCCTCCAACACCGGCTCGGGCGCGTGGCCCGTCATCGCGCCCGTGTCGCCCAGGCACAGATCGATGTAGGTGTTGCCGTCGACATCGGCGAAGTGCGCGCCGTGCCCTTCAGTCACAAACACCGGAAACGCGCCCGCCCACTTCACCATCCAACTCATCGGCACGCCGGCCAGCAGCGACTTCTTCGCGCGTTCAAACAACGCTTGCGAACGCGGATGCGTGTCGATGAAGCGCTGCCCTTCGACGGCTAATTGTTGATGCAAACGGTTGCGATCGATGGTAGCCATGGCGCGAAATCCCCCTTGAGAATGAAGATGCTGGGCAGTTTATCACAATCCGATTGTCTACAGCAACCACCTCACGTCAGCTTCTGATCGACTTGCCAGTGGACCGTTTCTGCCTCCGCCTCGATGTGCGCCAGAACATTCAACACTCGTCGGAATGCGGCGCGATCACCGCTTGTGATGAATTGATGCTTTCCCGCTTGATCATACGACGCCGCTAAGCCGCGTTCACTCAACACCCGATGGACCTGTCGCGCGATCGCGGGCGCGGGATCGATTACGTCGATGCCGGGCGCGAGTTGACGAATCGCGTCGATCACGAAAGGATAGTGCGTACACGCCAGCACGATTTTATCGGCGTTGGCGTCACGGATCGGTGTAAGAAACCGATCGAGCATAGCTAACGTGTCGGGCGTATTAAGCCGCCCCGCTTCCACTTGCTGAACCAGTCCGGGACATATTTCCTTCACCAGCCTGACGCCGTTCGCAAAACGTTCGACCACGCTGGCGAACAGTTCGCCCTGAAATGTCGCCGGCGTCGCCAGCACACCGACCACGCCGGTATGAGTCTGTTCAGCGGCCGGTTTTACCGCCGGTTCCATCCCGACGAATGGCATCTCAGGAAAGGTAACACGGAGATGTTTGAGCGCCGCCGCCGAAGCCGCATTGCACGCCACCACGATCAGTTTCGCGCCGTGCTCGATCAGATAGCGCGTGATCGCTTCACTGAACGATCGGATTTGATCGAGCGAACGCGGCCCGTAGGGAATGTGAAGTTGATCGGCGAAGTACAACGTGCCTTCTTGCGGCAGTTGCGCGGCGATCTCGCGCCACACGCTCAGGCCGCCGACGCCGGAATCGAAGATGCCAATGGGTTGGTTATCGTTCATGATGGTTGAATGACGAGTAACGAGTGATGAGTGAAAAACAAAATCGGAAGCCAGATTATTATAATCCGACTTCCGATGATTAGCATCCGCTATTCGCTGGTTATTCGTGGATTCGCGGCTCATTCGTTGACGCCGCTTCGACCAGACCTGCAAACAGGCGTGCCATCTCCGGCTGTTGATGATACAGCCACTCGGGATGCCACTGCACCCCCAGCGCAAAACGGTGTCCCGGCAACTCGATCGCTTCGACAATGCCATCGGGTGACAGCGCCACCACTTTGAGGTCATCCGCCACGCGCTTGATCGACTGATGATGCCACGAATTGACCTCAGCCGACTTGTCTAGAATCAACGACGCCAACAGCGAATCGGACTCAACTTTGACCGGATGGGCCACCGCTTCGCGCGGCATCACTTCTTCATCGTACATGTGCGTCAGCGCGTCGGGCACCATCGAGGCGATGTCCTGCACCAGTGAGCCGCCCAACGCCACATTGAGCACTTGCGTGCCGCGGCAGATGCACAGCAACGGTGTTTGCGCGTCGGCCGCCCACTTCGCCATCGCCAGTTCGGCGCGATCGCGGTTCATGTCCAGCCCCCAGATCGAAGGGTGTGGTTCTTCGCCGTAGATCGCCGGATCGATATCGCCGCCGCCGGACAGCAGCAGGCCGTCTAACCGCTCGAAGACGGCGCGCAGCGTCTCATTGGTCAGCGCGGGCGAGAGGATCACGGGCAGGCCGCCCGCATCTTCGATCGCGCGCACGTAACGCTGGCCGGTCGCATACAACGGTGCATGCGGCGGGCGCAAATGCTTAGTCTCGAAAGCCGTAATCCCAATCAACGGACGTTTAGTCATAGCGAATCAATTGACCTCAACCAGAAACTTGCCGTCTTGCATGATCGGCTCACCGTCCAGCAAGATGTCGAAATCGCGGCCCACGCAATCGATGTGCGTGGTGCTGTTCCACGTCTGGCCGGTATGCTCATTGTACGGATGCCCGAAGGCGATGTGAATGCCCGGAATCTTCTCGTCTTGCAGGATGTTGCCGATGATGTCATGTACAGCCAGATTTGTGCCGATGGCAAACTCGCCAACACGGTTGCTATTCTCATCGGTGCGCGTGTAGGCCGCAAATTCGTTCAACAGTTCTTTGTTATCGCACTTTAGATCGACGATGCGCGAATCTTTGATCTCGATCCTGAGCGGCGTGCTTTTCAAATCGCCGTACTTGGCGCACAGATAATCGCCCACCACGCCATCACACACAAACAAACCATCGACGGTGTACGGCGAGGTGAAGATTTCGCCGCCGGGCAAATTGCCCCACTTATCACGGCTGATGATGCCGCTGGTCTTCACCCACTTCAATTCGGGCACGAAGCGGCCGATCATATCCGTGCCGCCGCTGGATTTGACCTGAATCGTCTTCGCCTGCCGTGCTTTGCCGATCACGACTTCACTCAGCCGATCGATGTGCAGAAAATCCGCCCGCATGCCTTGCAGCATGATCTGGCGCGTGATGTTGACCATGTGCCCGTGGCGCAGCCGCTGCCGGTTGACGACTTCCATCATCTCCATGCGTGATCGCAATTCACCGCGCTGGGCCTGCGCCGCAAAGACACTCACCGCCGACGTTTCCAGATCGGCCAGAATGGCCGCCGGCATGTGTTCGAGCGGGCGCGGGGCCAGTTCTTCCAACACAAACACGCGATACGGCGCGCCGATCTGCTCGACCTGCTCCACCAACGCAGCTGCAATATCCAACCCGACTTGATCGGCGATAATCGCCACTTGCTCGTCGCGCTGCACGCGCAGGCAAATTTGCGTGGCATTGCGCGCACCCTGGCTCAACGCCGGATCAAATTGAATTTGCTTGATTACGTCCCGGTTCATGTCCCCGCTCCAATAAAGCCGCCAGGCGTGGTGCGCTGGTGGTGAGTAAAAACGAAAAAAGAGCGTAGGCAGTCCCAGGCTGAGCCTGAGCGCCTACGCTCTGATCGGATCCGATTGCTTAGCCTTCCGTGGCGGTCGTCGCGCGTTCTTTCAAGCGCGCGGCCTTGCCCTGCAGCTCGCGCAGATAGTACAGCTGCGCGCGGCGCGTCTTGGAACTGCGCATCACTTCAATCTTCTCGATGCGCGGCGAGTGCAGCAGGAAGGTGCGCTCCACGCCCACGCTGTGCGAGGCGATGCGACGCACGGTGAAGTTGGCCTGCGCGCCGCCCTTGCGAATGCGGATCACGGTGCCCTGGAAGACCTGCACGCGCTCGCGCTCACCTTCCACAATCAACGAGTGCACACGGACAGTGTCACCGGGGGCCAGTCGCGGCCGATCGGCTTTCTTTGGAGTCAAGGTATCGAGTACATTCATCGTAACATCCTCACCAGTGCAAAATGAAGCGCTCTTTCCTGAGCGCGGGCCGGGATTATAGCACTCTTCCAGCGGCGTGGCAAGGCACGATT
>JACRBO010000205.1 GCA_016219235.1 Chloroflexota bacterium | reverse complement strand
GGGCGCGAGGCGGCGAATCAAATCAAGCTGTCAGACATCGTGCGACCGGCCGCCTTTACGCCGGAAAGCAAGAAGGTGGACGAGCTGCTGGAAGACATGCAGAAGCGCCGCATTCACATGGCGATCGTGATCGACGAGTACGGCGGCACGGCGGGCCTGGTGACGATTGAAGATATCCTTGAAGAAATCGTGGGCGAGATTCAGGACGAATACGATCAGGCCGAAGAGGCGCTGATCCAGAGCCTGGGCGAGAACGAGTGGCTGATCGACGCGCGCGCGAACTTAAGCGACATCAATGACCTGCTCAAGTGCAATATCCCCATCGACGAGAGCGACACGCTGGGCGGTTTCATCTACGAATCGCTGGGCAAAGTGCCGCTGCCCGGCGACGAAGCACAGCACGAGGATTTGCTGCTGAAAGTAGTGAACGTCGCGGGCCGGCGCATCGGCAAAATCCGGGTGACGCGCGTGGTCGAAGAAACAACGGATGAAGCGAAAGAATAACCGGTGACGAGTGATGAGTGACGAGTGAAAAGTGTCCTTCACTCGTCACTCATCACTCGTCAGGAGATTACATGACCCCACAAGAACTTATCGCGCAAGCCGTCGAAGCCCGCAAACGAGCGTACGCACCGTATTCGCGCTACAAAGTTGGCGCGGCGCTGCTGGGCAAGTCGGGCAAAGTCTATCTGGGCTGCAACGTCGAGAATGCTTCGTACAGTCACACCGTGTGCGCCGAACGCACGGCGATCTTGAAAGCCATATCCGAAGGCGAGCGCGAATTTGAGGCGATTGCGGTGGTCACCCGCAACGGCGGCTCGCCGTGCGGCGCGTGCCGCCAGGTCATGGTCGAGTTCGCGCCCGAATTGACCATCTACATCGCGGACAAGAGCGGCGAATATCGCGCGACGACGATGAGCGAGTTGCTGCCAGACTCATTCACGCCGAAGCAGCTGGAGAAGTAAAGAAGTAGATTAGTAGATTAGTAGACAAGGGACAAGTAGACAAGGTTCTTCATTTGTCATTGTTCATTGTTAATTGGTCATTGTTCATTGGATCGCAGTCGTCTCTATCGCATTGATGCCATCGTCATGCACCGAACGGATGTGGGTGAAGCCGATCGGTTGTTGACGGTCCTCTCGCGCGAGCGCGGCAAGTTGCGGCTCAACGCCAAGGGCGCGCGCAAGATCAAAAGCCGCCGCGCCGGTCACGTCGAACTGTTCATGCGTTCGCGGATGCTGGTGGCCAAAGGGCGCGGCGACATTGACATCGTCTCGCAAGTAGAGATGATCGACGCCTATCGCGGGCTGCGGGAAGACCTCACCCGATCGACCTACGCGCATTACGCGGTCGAGTTAATCGACGCCTTCGCGGAAGAGGGCAGCGAACAGCCGGAAATGTTCGATCTGCTGGCGGAGGGCCTGAACTGGATCGCCAAGACAAATAATTTGGCGTTGACAGCGCGCTTCTTTGAATTGAAGCTGCTGACCATCGCGGGTTTCCAGCCGCAAGTGTTTGTGTGCGCGGATCGCGGCGAAGCGCTGACCGAAGTCGCGCCGGATGAATACTACGGCTGGAGTCCACCGGCAGGCGGTGTGCTGTGTCCCACTCACGCGCACGCGCCGGGCCGATCGGACGCCAGCCGCTTGTCGCTCAACGCGCTCAAGGTGCTGCGGCATGCGCTCCGCACGGAATACGCGGCGTTTACGGCGTTGACCATTCGCGAGACGGTATCGAGTGAAGTCGAACAGGTCATGTTAAGATACATTCAATTTGTTTTGGAGCGCAAGGTTAAATCAGTGGAGTTCCTCAACTTGCTCCGGCGCGAGAACGAGGTTCGTTGATGAGATCAGCACGCCGGTCGGCTTACGGGCTAACTACGCTGCTCGCGATCATCTGGCTGGGCACCTGGCTGCGCGTCTGGCAGTTGGGGCAAATCCCGCCGGGGCTTAACTATGACGAAGCCAAATACGGAACTGATGCGATTAGCATCATGCAAGGCCAGGGCTTTCCCGGCTTTCCGGCCAACTTTGGACGCGAGCCGCTCTTCAGTTACGTCACGGCGGGCGCATTCATGCTGTTCGGCGTGTCACCGTGGGCCGTCCGCTTGGTGTCGGCCGCAGCCGGAATCATAACGATTCCAGCGGTATACATACTGGCCGCGCGCATCTTTCAAGATCAACCCGGCCGTCGCCGTGAAGTGCTGGCGCTGCTCGCGGCTTTTATGCTGGCCGTACTGCCGTGGCACTTTGGCGTAAGCCGGATGGCATTCCGGGCGATTCTGGTGCCGCTGTTCGGCACGCTGGCGTTCTATTGCTTGTGGCGCGGCCTGCAACTGCGTCAGCGGCGTTGGCTGATCGTGTCGGGTATCTTTGTCGGGACCAGTCTGCATACCTACCAGGCTGCGCGCCTGGTGCCGTTCCTGATCATCATTGCCCTGGTATTATATGCGCTGCGCTACCGGCTCAAGTTTGCCTGGCTGGTGAGGCGCACGGTGCTCATCGGCCTGGTTGCCTTAATCGTGTTTGCCCCCCTGGGTTATTATTTCTTGACGCATCCCGGGGCTTTCCTGGAACGCGCCATGCAGGCAAATGTCGCGCAGCAGGCTGAAGGATCGGGCGAGAAAGCGGCCATCATCGCCCGGAATTCGTTAGCCGTGTTGGGGATGTTCACTTTCTGGGGCGACGAAGATTCCCGCTTTAATACTTATGGACGGCCCGTGCTAGATCCGATTCTAAGCCTCCTGTTCGCAGGCGGCTTAATCGTCAGCGGGCGGCGCTTCCGTCAACCAGAATATGCCTTTGTCTTGATCTGGCTGATCGTCATGCTCATACCGTCGATGCTGGCCAATTTTGCGCCCAGCTTCAAGCGAACCGTCGGCTCTATACCACCGACCGTGTTCATGATCGTACTGGGGCTTGACGGCGCGTGGCAAATCGCAGCGCGGCTGGTGAGTCGCGCAAGGCCGGCGTTTCGACCTGCGGGCAGAGTCCTCAGCGCCGTCATTCTGATCGTAGCTAGCGTGGTCTCGCTGGGCCTTAACTGGTATTTTGTCGAATGGGGACAGGCCAGCAATCTTTACACCGCGTTCGACACCGGCACAGTCACCACCGGGCGTTACGTGCAAGCATTGCCGCCCGACGAACGCATTTATCTGTCACCCATTGCCGCCGACTATCCAGGGTTTGTTGTCGGATCAACCGGGCGGACAGGCATCCGCAGTTTTGATGGGCGTCGCTGCACAGTTTTACCGGATCGCGCGACGACGCACACCACCTACGTCCTGCTAGCGGCTGAACCCGAACGCCGGGACCGCCGATCGGAAGGTGTACTATCGGCGATCTATCCGTCACTGACACTTGCCGCGCAGGATGCCGATCGCGACCTGCCGTACTTCCGCGCTTTTGGACTGCCGGCCGGCGCGGCGCCCAGGCTTGACGCATCGCAGTCAATCTCGGCCACGTTCGGTGAGGCGATCGATCTATTGGGTTACCATCCGGGCAGCACCCCCTGGCAGGTCGGGTCCACAGTGACCCTGACAACCTACTGGCGTGCCCGACAAACGATGCCTTTCAACTATGTCTTGTTTGTGCATGTGACACCCGTCGATGACCTCGCCGGCAGCCCGCGCTTTCAAGACGATCGACAGCCATGCGAGGGTTCATATCCTACGACAGTCTGGACGACCGACGAAATAATCGGTGAGTTTCGCAAGCTGGAAGTCCCGGCCGATCTAAAGCCGGGCGAATACGAATTGTCGGTCGGCTGGTACCTTTTGCCCGACTTAACCCACTTGCCAGTTACCCGCGGCCCAGGCCACGTGGGGCAGAATCGTTTGCCGCTGGGCCGCATCCAAATTGAACAACTCTAAACCAACTTACACTTACTTTGTCACTCGTTTCCCGTAAGGATCAACTATGTCTAAACCACTCTCGTTTCAACAGATCATTCTCACGCTGCAAAACTACTGGACCAGCCGCGGCTGCACGTTGTGGCAGCCCTACAATCATCAGGTCGGCGCGGGCACGATGAATCCCGCCACCGCCCTGCGCGTGCTCGGCCCGGAGCCGTGGAACGTGGCCTATGTCGAACCGTCGATCCGAACGGACGATGGCCGCTACGGTGACAACCCCAATCGCATGCAACAGTTCATGCAATTCCAGGTCATCCTCAAACCCGATCCCGGCAATCCGCAGGAGATTTATCTGGAATCGTTGTTCGCCCTCGGCATCAAACGCGACGAGCACGACATTCGCTTTGTCGAAGACAACTGGGAATCGCCTGCGTTGGGCGCGTGGGGCCTGGGCTGGGAAGTGTGGCTCGACGGGTTGGAGATCACACAGTTCACGTATTTCCAACAGGCGGGCGGATTTGCACTTGATCCAGTATCCGTTGAAATCACGTATGGACTCGAACGCATTGCGATGTTCCTGCAAGACGTGCGGAGCGTGTGGGACATCGACTTTGACGGCGTGCATACCTATGGCGATGTGTACCTCCGCAACGAAGTCGAGCAGTGCGTCTACAACTACGAGCTCGCCGACGTTGAACGGCTGCATCACCTGTATGATGCGTATGAGGCCGAAGCAAAGGCCGCGCTCGCTCACGAACCATCCCTGGTCGCGCCTGCCCATGATTACGTGCTCAAATGCTCGCACACTTTCAACCTGCTGGACTCGCGCGGCGCGATCGGCGTGACGGAGCGTGCTAACTACTTCCGCCGCATGCGCGATCTGTCACGCAGCGTGGCAGCGGCCTACGTCGAACAGCGCAAAGCGATGGAGTATCCGTGGTTGAAGGAAGATGCGGGAGGCAAGAAGCAAGATGCAGGAAGCAGGAAGCAAGATGCTCTGCCTGCGATTAAAGAACCGGCGAGTTTCGTGTTCGAGATTGGATCCGAAGAATTGCCCGCGACCGATGTCACCTCGGTGTTGGCACAATTGCGCGAACTCGCGCCCAAGATGTTGAAAGATGCCCGATTAGCCTACAACTCGATCGAGGTCTTTGCCACCCCACGACGACAGGGCTTCGTCGTGCGCGATCTGGCCCCGCAGCAGACGCCGCTCGATTCGATGGTGCGCGGCCCGGCGACCAAAGCCGCCTACGACAAAGACGGCAAGCCGACGAAAGCCGCCGAAGGCTTCGCGCGCGGCCAGGGCGTGGCCGTTGAAGACTTGATCAAAGTTGACGAGAAGGGCAATCAGTACGTTTACGCCAGGAAGCACGAGGCGGGCAAACCCGCGCAAGACGTGCTGACTACCCTGCTGCCCGAACTGATCGCCGCGCTGAAGTTCGAGAAGACGATGCGCTGGAACAACAGCGGTATCGCCTTCAGCCGACCGCTGCGCTGGTTCGTGGCGCTGTTTGGCGATCAAGTTGTGCCATTTGAGTACGCCGGCTATCGCAGCGGAAACTGTACACGCGGCACGCGCGCAGCCGGTTCGCCCGACATCGTCATCGCGTCGGCGGATGCCTATCTCGACACGCTGAAGCAAGCGAACATCATCCTGGATTTCGATCAGCGCCAACAAGCCGTGAAGGCGAAAGTGATCAAAGCCGCGGAGAGCAAAGGCGGCCGCATCCCCGATGACGCCGGCTTGCTCGAAGAAGTCACCAATCTGGTCGAGCAGCCCACGGCCCTCATGGGCAACTTCGAGCAGAAATATCTAGCGCTGCCCAAAGACGTACTCATCACGGTGATGAAGAAGCATCAACGCTACTTCCCGGTGCTGGGCGCGAACGGTATGCTGCCGCACTTCATCGCGGTGCGCAATGGCGACGCTCAACATCTGGCCAGCGTGCAGCACGGCAATGAAGAAGTCTTGCGCGCGCGCTTCGCCGACGCCGAATACTTCTTCAATCAAGATCGCAAACACAAATTGGAAGAGTTCCTGCCCAAACTCGCGACGCTGACCTTCCAGGTCAAACTGGGTTCGGTGTTGGACAAGGCCAAACGTATCGAAGCCTTGACGCCGACGTTAGCGACGATGTTGAAGGTTAGCGACATGCCGGCCGCGCAACGCGCCGCGCATCTAGCCAAGGCCGACCTCGCCACGCAACTCGTCGTGGAGATGACGTCGCTGCAAGGCATCATGGGCCGCGAGTATGCGAAGATGGCGGGCGAGAGCGACGTCGTGGCGAATGCGCTGGCCGAGCAGTACGATCGCGCGCCGGAATCGATCATCGGTGCGGCCATCAGCCTGGCCGATCGCTTCGACAGCCTCAGCGGCCTGTTTGCCATCGGCCTCGCGCCGACGGGCAGCGCCGATCCGTGGGGACTGCGCCGCGCCGCGCTGGGCGTGGTGGAGACGCTGATTAAGCAGCGCGTGTCCTTCTCGATTCGCGCTGCGCTGGAAGCCGCCGCCAAATTCCAGCCGGTAGCCGTGGAAGGCAAGGCGATCGATGACGCACACGCCTTCGTCATCGGGCGCGAGCGGGCCGCCCTGCTCGATCAAGGGCTGCGCTTCGATCTGGTCGAGGCAGTGCTGGCGGCGCGCGGCGATGATCCCTGCGTGGCGAAACAATCGATCGAGGCGCTGGCGCAGTGGACGGCCAAACCCGATTGGACACCCATGCTCGACGGTTATGCGCGCTGCGTGCGTATCGTGCGCGATCTGAAAGAAACGTTGTCGTTGGACATTGCCAAAGACAGTGAGCCGCAGACGCAGGTGCTCCACGCGGCCTATGAAGTCGCGCAAAAAACGATCGGGCCGCAGAGTTCGATCGAGGCGTTCTTTACCGCGCTGACGCCGTTGATTCCGGCAATCACGTCGTTCTTCGATAAAGTGCTGGTCATGCACGAAGATCAATCGATCCGGCAAACGCGGCAGGCGCTGCTGCAACGCATCTGGCATCTGGCGGATGGGATTGTCGATCTGACCAGGGTTGAGGGGTTCTGATCGGGGTATAATCGGGACATGGCCGTTATCACCCACATCGACTCACAATTAACCGATGAAATTGTGCGCCGGATCGTGAATGCGATCCGGCCGCACAAGATCATTCTATTCGGCAGTCGCGCCCGCGGCGAGGCGCGGCCTGATAGTGACATCGATCTGCTGGTGATTGCATCATCTTCTCAGCCACGTCATCGGCGGGCTGCGCCATTGTACGGCGCATTAAGCGATATCCTGGCCCCGATGGACATCGTTGTTTACAGTCCGGAAGAAGTTCAGGACTGGAGTGCGGTCCGACAGGCCTTTGTCACGACCGCACTCCGTGAAGGGAAGGTGTTGTATGAAGACCGCAGCTGATCTGGTCAAAGGTTGGCTGCGCAAGGCCGATAGCGATCTGATCAATGCGGGCCTGTGCATTGAGCAGGAACAGGCGCTGGATACCGCCTGCTTTCATGCCCAGCAGGCTGCTGAAAAATGCCTCAAAGCGTACCTGACTGCCTGCGCCATCGAGTTCCCTTTCATTCACAATCTTGAAAAGCTAATCGAGTTGTGTGCGCAGTGCGATCCCGCCTTCGCAAGCCTCAAGGCATTGAGCCAGGAATTGACCCCTTATGCGGTTGAGTTACGGTACGATGCAGAGTTCTGGCCGGAATTGGCTACCGCTCGCCAGGCACTGGATGCAGCTATGACCATTAAGGACTTCGTGGTAGCGCATCTGCCGCCGGCGAGCAGCGGCTCCCGCTAAAGAGGATATTACACCTCGCATCTGATCGGGCGCGGATTGTCACTCCTCAAATCAGTTTGAAGGTCGTAAACTGACCAATTGGTGTATAATGTACACTTGGTTTTTCCCGGACAAATTCAATTTTGCTTAAGGAGCAAACGATGTCGAAGAAGTGGGTGTATCTGTTCACGGAAGGCAACAAGGACATGCGTGATTTGCTGGGTGGCAAGGGCGCGGGCGTGGCCGAAATGACCAACGCCGGCCTGCCGGTGCCGCCTGGCTTCACCATCACGACCGAGGCGTGCAACGAGTATTTCCGCATCGGCAAGCAGTTCCCCGAGGATCTGTGGAATCAGGCGTTGGCGGCGTTGGCCGCGATTGAAGAGAAGACCGGCAAGCGCTTCGGCGATCCGCAGAATCCGCTATTGGTGTCGGTCCGCTCGGGCGCGAAGTTCTCGATGCCGGGCATGATGGACACCGTCCTCAACGTCGGCCTCAACCTCGAGACGCTGCAAGGCATCGCGCAGTTGACGGGCAATGAGCGCTTCGCGTGGGACGCCTATCGCCGCCTGATCCAGATGTTCGGCAAGACGGTCAAGGGCATCGAGGGCAAGAAGTTCGAGCACATCCTGGACAAGTACAAGGCCAAGACTGCCGGCAAGCAATTCCCCGAAGACCTGTGGAACCAGGCGTTGGCGGCGCTGGCCGCGAT
>JACRBO010000208.1 GCA_016219235.1 Chloroflexota bacterium | reverse complement strand
CTCGACGGCGGCACCCTCCGCGCCGGCTGGAACACCGTCGAGCTTGTCGCCCCGCGCGGCCTCGAGGTCGACCACCTGCTCGTCGTCGCCGCCCCCGCGCCGTAGCGGCGACCGCGCCGCCCCGCGCCAGCCCTCTCGCGGCCTGCTCTTCACGCCCCGGCTTGATCAACGTGTAGGCCGCGCCCAGCAAGACCGCCAGAATGACGGCCCACACCCAGAACGGCAGACTCGATCCACCGGCCTGAAACAGCGACCCGCCAATCAATGGCGCGAAGGCATTGGCCGCACTCAACAATGCCGCGCTGATGCCCAGCGTTCCGCCAATCTCACCGGGATCGATCCGTTTGGTGATCAAGCTGTTGATCGAAGGTTGCAGTATGCCGCCACCGATCGAGGCTGGAATCATCGCCACCAACAGCCAGAGCAAGCCGCCCAGGCCGCTGTTGCCGTCTTCGGGAATCGCGATAGGCAAGTCCTGCGCCACGGGCATTTCGTGCGCGCGCACCGCGCCGGGTTTGGTCAGTTCGGCGGTGAGCTGTACTTTGGAGTAGCCGGGCAGTGTCTGCGCTGGCGTCAACGCCGTCAGCGCCATGCCTAATGCCAGCATCGCCAGACCAAGGTACACCAATTTCCGATCGCCCCACTTGCGGCTCCACTTCCCAATCAGACCGCCCTGCACCGCCACCACGATGATGCCCACAAACACAAACAAGATCGAGTTGCTGGAGGCGTTCATCCCCAACCGATTGAGCGTGAACAGCGACAAAATCTGCTCGAAACCGCCAAAGGCGATCTGCTGCGCGAACATCAGCAGCAACAGCAAACCAACCGCCGGATGCCCCAGCGCCTTAAAAATCGCGCCGATCGAGAACGCCGCCTTCGCTTTATCGGTCCCGCGTTTCTCTGGTCCATGCGTTTCGTCCAGCCAGAACCACGTCAACGCGATCGACATCGCGGAGAAGGCCGCGGCCACAAACGCCGGCACGTGATAATCATTGCCGCTCAGCGACAGCGACACAAAGGCAATCACTGGCCCGATAACGAAGCCCAACCCAAAGGCCGCGCCCACCAGACCCAGCCCCTGCGTTCGCGTGCGTTCCGTGGTGCTGTCCGCGATCACGGCCTGTGCCGTCGAGATATTCGCGCCTGACAGACCATCGATCACACGAGCGATAAACAACAGCGGCAATGAATTCGCCAACCCCAACACGCTGAAGCCGATAAACGTCCCGATCTGGCTGATCAGTAACACCGGCTTGCGGCCATACCGATCGGACAGGCGGCCCAACAACGGCGCGCCGATGAACTGCATGATCGGATACGCGGCACCCAACAAGCCGATCGTGAAGGCGTCGGCCTGCAGCGATGTTGCATACAGCGGCATCAGCGGGATGATGATCGTCAGCCCCAACAGATCGACCAGCACGATCACAAAGATCGGCAGGATCTTCTTGAAATCCAGTTTATCTTCCGGGTTCACCGGCTGTGACTCTTCGCGTTTGCGCGCCATGCCTTAACTCCAGCCACCGACGATAGCCACCGCCACTACGATCAACAGCAGCGCAATGACGACACCCAGCAGATTGCTGCGGGCCATCGCCTTATCGTCAGCTGCCTTCTTCGCGCGTGTGGCAAAGGCATGCGCCACTGCCACCGCGATCACATTCGTCACGGCGTGCTCGATCCGTTCCAGCGGAAAACCGATCGGTGTGGACAGGCCCGACCACAACAGGTAAATCAGCCCCAACAGCACGTTCAGGTCCATCAAGCCGGTGAAACCCGCCATCAAGCCGCGATCCATTTTGTTGCCCGGCATGCGGCCCGCCATCACCAACGCATAGCGCCCGATGCCGATCACGCCCGCCAGTACGATGCCCCACCGCACGATCGAATGCAACATCAACACGAAACCCATTGAAACATCCTCCTGAAAGGTAAATTAGTTTTGCTTCGCTTAGCGCTGAAACCGCGCGATGACCTGATCCAGCCAGCGCAGTTCAGCATCCAGATGAAATTGTTGATGACTCACGATCAACTGCAACGACCCCGCGTGTTCCGGCACGGCATTGAGTTCGACCAGCTTCGCCGCCAGCGCCGCGCGACGTTCCGCCAGCAACGGCAGCACATCGTTGACAGCCAGATCGTCGGCGAAGCCCAGGCCCACGTCGCCAGGGAACTTCGTCTCGATGAAGGCTGCCAGATTCTGGCGCAGCATCTTCTGGTATTCGGCCTCGCCTTTGGCCGTGATGCGATATACCCGGCGCGGCGGCCGGTTGCCCTCGCGCGTCTCCCGCATCGAGATCCACCCCTGCTTCGCCATCCTGTCCAATAGGAAGTACGCCGTTGGCTTTTTGAGATCGGTGCAGGCGGCCATGTCGCGCTCGATGAATTCGTTGAGCTTATAGCCGTGCATATTCTCGCGGCGCAGAAAACCCAGCAGCAGCAGTTCGCGCTCCATACCCACTCCTGATTAGTCAGTCCTGACTAATCGGATAGTAACAGGCCGGAGAACGATTGTCAAGAGAAAAATTAACAGAGGACAGAGGCAAGCGGCTGGATGCAAGAAGCAAGATGCAAGAAGCAAGATGCAAGAAAATGCAGCTATGTCCTGCTTCTTG
>JACRBO010000211.1 GCA_016219235.1 Chloroflexota bacterium | reverse complement strand
TCATGGCCGGAGTCAACACAAGTATCAGTAGCGATCCTTACCCAGATAGTTTTGCCCTTAGCGGCCCGGACGCAGTGGGTATTTTCGCCAACGATTCGCCTAATACCGATTGGGCGGGTCTGCGTATCGCGCGCAATACCTACAAGGCGGTATATCTTAGCTTCCGTCTTTACTATGCGGGCGGGAGCACGATTGGCGATCCAATCGAGACAACGATCGTTCAGAAGGCGCTAGACTGGCTAACAGCAATCGCGCCTGCCGATGTCGTACCGTGGCTGACCGAAACGCCTGACACAGGCACGTTGGCAGCCGATACCGGCACGCAGGCCGTGACGGTTGACTTCAATGCCAACGTGGCCGCCATCACGCAGCCTGGCACGTACTATGCCCGGCTCAATGTGAAGACGGAAGACGCGGGTCTGGATTCCTTCCTGGTGCCCGTTACCATGACTGTCGTGCCAACCGACACGCAGGGCAAGCTCATCGGCACGGTCTCCAGCCTGGGCTACTGTGATGCGAACCCGGTGCCCGTCAACGGCGCTAACCTGATCGTCCAAAATAGTCTGGGCGTCACGCACACGCTGACGACGAACGCTTCGGGTGCTTACCAAGAATGGTTGTCGGCTGGCGCGTACACCGTTACGACCAGCGTTGCCGGGCATCTGCCGGCGGTCGCCTCGGGCCTCGTAACGGGGACGATGACCACGACGCTCAACCTGAACCTGCGGCTGAATCAACCGTGCATCGGCACTTCGCCGGCAGACGGCCTCTCAGCTGATCTGGCAATGGGCTTGAGCACCACGCTCCCGATGTCCATCACCAACGACGGCGCGTACACGCTAACCTTCGCGCTGAAGGAAGCCGATCGAGGCTTCACGCCGGTCGGCCCGCAAGCGGTGGAAGTGCTGCTCGTCAACGATGGCGCGCTCAATGCCTCGGCGACGCAAGCGCTTACGACAGCGCTGACGAACTTGGGCTACACCTACTACGTGACGGCATCTTCGTCATCGACCGGCGTCCCCGTTAACTTGCTCGATTACAAGTACGTAATCTGGGCGGGTTCGCCCAGCGTCGGTGCCGAAGACAATCAACTGATGGCCTATCTGGATGCGGGTGGTTCGGCGTTGGTGTCTGACAATGACTTCGCCTACAACCACCGCCTCACGGCGGCCCCCAACATCCTGGCCACATACTTTGAAGCCGTCTACGGCGTGGACGCCGGTTCGGACGGGGTGATCGACGGCGTGGACATCATGGCCGGGATCAGCACTGACATCAGTGTCGATCCATACCCCGACAACGTGACCATCAGTGGCACACACGCTGTGGGCATCTTCGCCAACACCTCGCCGCGCACCGGCCTGGCTGGCTTGCGCATTCAGCGCAATGCTTACAAGGCCATCATGTTCGCGTGGGACTTCAACTATACGGGGGGCACGTCGATCACCGCTACCGTAAAGACCGATGTCCTACAGCGTGCGATGAACTGGCTGAAGCCCACTGATCTGATGTGGTTGACAACGGATGTGTCGAATGGCGCGGTTGCGCCGTCTGGCACGCAAACGGTCAATGTCACCTTCGATGCGAGCGCAGCCGATGTGACGCAGCCCGGCACCTACAAGGGCGCGCTTGTGGCGGTCAGCAACGATCCTGTCAACGGTGGCAAGACTTACCCGGTCACCATGACGGTCAGCGCGCCTGCTGCGTGGGGCAAGCTGACGGGTGTCATCAACGGCCTGGCGGCCTGCGATGTGAACCCGTCACCGATGCCCAACGCGGTGGTGTACGTGGAGAGCGGCAGCGGCATGACCTGGACACTGAAGACGGATGTCAATGGTGTCTATCAAGTTTGGATGCCTGCCGCCAGCAGTCCGCTGACAGTCACTGCTTCCAACGAAGCCGGCTTTGAAGCAAAGACGGCCTCTGGCATCAGTGTGGCGGCTGGGCTGACGACGACGTATGGCTTCAACTTGCGCGCTTACTTACCGTGCGCAGGCACGTATGTTCCGTCGCCGCTCACCACGATTCAGAACGTCAATCAACTCGTCACCAAGACGCTGACGATCTCGAACACGGGTGCGGGCCTGATGAACTGGAACTTCCAGGAACGCACTGCGGCCCTGCAACTGGGCGCGCAGACACTGGAAGCCGAAGCCAAACTCACTTCAGAGACTGGCCGCTCGGTTAAGAGTAACGAGCACGCTGGCCGCAACCAGGCGATCTACAGCGCCAACCCGAACGCCGTCGTGTTAAGCGAAGGCTTCGAGGGCGGCGTCGTACCGCCGACTGGTTGGACCAGGGTCTCAAACAGTTCGTTCACCTGGTCGCTGCTGACGACCAACCCGCACACCGGCGCTAACGCAGCAAACGTCCAGTACGATTCGACTCTGGCGCAACAGGATGAATGGCTGCTCAGTCCGCAGCTGCAACTTTCCAGCGCCACGCTGTCGTTCTGGTCGTTTGGCAGCCTGTATTGGTGCCGCGACACTAATGACAACTGCGATCTGGAAGTTTGGTTGGTGGTTGGCGCACCGGGCGGCGGCGATGATGTCTACGTAGGCGACGGCGACGATGCTTGGTCTTCGTCCTTTGTCTGGGCGCAATCGGTCTATAACTTGACCCCGTTGCTGCCTAGCCAGCCGTTCCGAGTGGGCTTCCGCTACTACGGTCTGGATGGCGCGCAAGTTGCGCTGGACGACATCTCGGTCGATGGTGTAAGCGGCGTGGCTTGCGGTGACAACGCGCTACCGTGGGTTAGCGCCGTACCGGTCAGCGGCACGACGACGGCC
>JACRBO010000003.1 GCA_016219235.1 Chloroflexota bacterium | reverse complement strand
GATCGAGAAACAGGACAGCCGCGTAACCCGCCACCAACAGCGCGCCCACGCTCAGGCCAATCAGCGCTTCTTTGAAAAACGTGCCCGCAATGCCGGTGATAAACTCATCGCGCAGGTTGAGCGTGCCCGTGCTGCCCAGCACCCACAACAATGCGCCCTGCCAGCCGATCATCCCCGCGAGCGTGACAATGAACGACGGGATGTGCAGCCGAGTAATCAACGTCCCTTGAAACAGGCCAATCAGCGTCCCGACGAGCATCCCGGCCAGCACGGCCAGCGGACCGGGCACACCGAGTTTCACATTGAGCACGGCCATCACGGCGGCGCATAAACCGCTGACCACGCCCGCCGATAGATCGATCTCGCCCAGCAGCAGCGCCAGAAAAACGCCCGTCGCCAGCGTGCCCAGCGCCGCGATTTGCAGCATCAAATTGGTCAGGTTCAGCGGCGAGAGAAACTTGTCGTTCGCCAGCCAAAAGACCAGCCAGATTCCCGCCAATCCGATGATGATGGGCAGCGATCCCAGATCGGCGCTGTCGAGCCGCCGGTTCAACCAGGCCAGGCCCGTCTTGTGCTTGCCGTACTCATCGGATAGCGTACTCACGCGGCGTGTCCGTTCTGTCGAACTTCGGGTTCGTAGCCAAACTCTGCGCCCATAATCGCGGCGATGACTTGTTCGCGCGAGGCGGCATGCGCCTCAAACGAGCCGGCATTCTGTCCCAGCCGCAGCACCTCAATTCGATCGCACACGTCGAAAATATCGGTGAGGTTGTGGCTGATGACGACCACGCCCAGACCCTGACTGCGCAACTTGCGTATCAAATCCAGCACCTGTCGCGTCTGGGCGATACTCAACGAGGCGGTCGGCTCGTCCAACATCACGATCTTTGAATTCCACATCACCGCGCGCGCCACCGCCACCGATTGACGCTGCCCGCCCGAGAGAGCCGCGATCTTGGCGCGCACGTTGGGCAAGGTCACCGACAGACCGCGCAGCACGTCGATGGCGTGTCTCTCCATCGTGATCTCGTCAACCATCGAGAGCGGGCTGGCCTGTTTGACGCGTTGTTCACGCCCTAAAAATAAGTTGGCGACCACGTCCAGGTTGTCGCACAACGCCAGGTCTTGATACACCGTCTCGATGCCGAGCCGCGCCACATCGTGCGGGCCGTTAACGATTTGCGGCCGGCCGTCGAACAGATACTCGCCCGCGTCGAAGCGATACAGCCCCGCGATGCACTTGACGAGCGTGGATTTGCCCGCACCGTTGTCGCCCACTAGCCCGACCACTTCGCCCGCGCGCACGTCAAAGTTGACGTTGATCAGCGCTTGCACTGCGCCAAAGCGTTTGCTGATACCGCGCATGGCGAGGAGCGGAGTGCAAGTGGTGGAGGTCATGAGTCAAATATCAATCGGTTGAGTTGTTAAAGAGCGCTACGGCAAGCCAGCAGCCGCGCAGGCCGCCGCAAATTCCGCCGTGCAAATCTGCTCGATCGACCAGAATTGATCGGCTACGACGGTGTTCTTGATGTTGTCGCGTGTCACCGCGATCGGCTTCAGCAGAACCGATGGGACATCAATCTTAGCGTTGTTGACTTTGCTATTGAAGCGCGTGTCCGGCGGCGTCTGTCCCTGACACAGCGCATACGCCAGTTCAGCCGCCACTTCCGCTTCAGGTCGAATCGCTTTGTAGACGGTCATGTATTGCTCTTGAACCAGAATCCGCTGAATGGCCGCCAGCTCTGCATCTTGACCGGTGACCGGCGGGAGCGGATTCAACCCCGCCGCCTTCATCGCCGCAATCGCCCCACCCGCTGTGCCATCGTTGGCCGCGTACACCCCATCGACTTGATTGTTGAGCGCCGTCAAAGCCTGTTCCATTTCTTGCTGGGCTTTATCAGGACTCCAATCGGGCGTGTCGTACTCTTTGGCAATGTTGACCCATCCATCCAATACGGCATGCGCGCCGCGCTTGAAGAAACTGACGTTGTTGTCGGTGGGTGAGCCGTTGATCATGACGATGGTGGGCGATCGGGTCTTGCCCAGTTTTTGCAGGGCCGCCAACAGCGCGTCGCCCTGCAATCGCCCCACCTGTTCATTGTCGAACGAGATGTAGTAACTGACGCCGTCGGAACCGTTGATCAATCGGTCGTAGGAGATGACGGGCACATGCTTGGATTTGGCCAGATCGGCAATCTTGGCGGCGGCATTCGAATCAACCGGATCGAGCACCATCACGGTCGCCCCGTTGGTCAGGGCTGCTTCGGCTTGCTGTTGCTGCGTCGCCGCGTCTTGATTCGCGTTGTTGTAGATCAGGTGTTGTTCGTTGAAGCCCAGTTCGGTCAGTCGGCGTTTGAAGTTAGGCAGGTCTTGTGTTTCGTACCGCGCGGTCTTGGTTTCCGGCAGTAGCAGCGCGATCTTGCAACTGGCGTCACCGGTCGGTCGCGGACTACACGCCGACACCAGCGAGATGATCATCATCAGTTGGAGCGCGCGTTTCAGCAAAACCCTGCCTCCGACCGAAGATGAGGAGGAGATGTGACGCACAGAATGTGCCGCACAGGCCGTTCCATCATAACCGGAACAGGTGATTTTGTCTCGACGCTTACCCCCATTGGGGTACCGCAAAATCCCCCACTCCCGATAGGGGGAAATCCCCCAACCACCATCTGCTCCCGCTGGACACATGCACCGCGCTGCGGATGCAGTGCAGGTGTTGCCAAATCCAGCGTCACGTCGACGGATTTGGCAACACCGCACTGCACGCGGTGGGTGCAAGTGTCCGTCGGGAGCATTCCTGAAAGAAGATTTTCGGCTTTGCGTGAGCATACTTTTGAGGCATAATGGGGATTATGACCACCACCCGAGTTATCCTGGCAGACGATCACGAGATCGTGCGCGCGGGTCTGCGCAACGCACTCTTGCAGCTGACCAACCTCACCGTGATTGGCGAAGTGGGCAGCGGCCCCGAACTGTTCGAGATGTTGAGCGAACACCCGATCGATCTGCTGCTCATCGACGTGGCGATGCCGGACTTCGAGCCGATCGCAGCCGTGCGTCAGATCAAGACGCAGTATCCCAATCTAAAAGTGCTCGTCGTCAGCGCCCACGCGGATGAATCGTATCTCGTTGGCTTGCTCGATGTCGGTGTGGATGGCTATCACCTGAAGGATCAGCCGTTGGCCG
>JACRBO010000210.1 GCA_016219235.1 Chloroflexota bacterium | reverse complement strand
TAGACGCTCTACTCAACCCAAAAGTTGCCCTCATTGTAACGCCCCTTACCCTACGGTCAACCGACGGGGATCATCCGTTTATCCGTTTTACCATCCGTTGAGTACGCACATCCGTTATCATCCGCTAATCCGCTTCCCATCCGCTGAGAACCTGTCATCCGCTTCCATCCGTGTCCCAAAACAAAAACGAGGTCAGCCGTTTTGGCTGACCTCGTTTCGATGCGGCTGTAGATTCAAGTCGTCTACGCCCGCGGCGCTGCCGGAGCCGCTCCCGGCTTCACCGGCCCACCCTGCGGATTGCCCTGCTTGCCCGCGATGATGGTCTTGGCGTCCATCGAACTGCCGTCGCTGCTGCGCACGCCAATCACCAGCACATTCTCACCCACGGTCAAATCCGACAGTTGAATCACCTGCCCGCCCTGGCCGTCGCGCTTCACGATGAAGGTGCTGCTGGACACGTTCACCGTCAAGTCGCGGCCAAAGCCGATGTTCAGCGTCAACGAATTACTGTTGACGGCGCTAATCTTACCCAGGGCGAACGGGCCGGTTTTTTCGATCGGGGTGCGGAAGCCCACCCGAGTCGCCGTTAGCGTATTGCCGTTCAGTTCACCCGCGGCCTCGATCAAATCGCCCACGTTGATGTCGGAGAACTGCGCGTTGGGATTATCCTTCGTCTGGAACTTTGTGGTCGAAGTAGTCGCCACGCTTAACGCGCTGCCATCCAGTTTCGTAATTGCCAGGGTCGTACCAGTGATCGCCGTCACCATGCCGCCCGCGCGATCGGGCATCAGCAGCACTTGCCGCGCCAACAGCTGTCCATTTTGCCACTGGCCGCGCGCCGTAATCGAGTCACCCACCTGAATGTCGGCCAGCGTCAGATTGGCGTTATCTTTCGCCAGAAACCTGGTCTGCGCGTCCGTCACCACTTGCAGTTCCGGCCCTTGCCCGCGCGCGATTGTCAACGTCGCGCCGCTGATCGACTTCACTTGCCCGACGGCCACATTGGGTCGATCGACTTGCGCCGGTGCCGCCATGGGCACCGCCATGGGTGCCGCCGCCGCCACCCCGACACTTGCCATCAACACTGCCACCACCACCAGGCTCATCAACACTTTCGTCTTCATGCTTGTACCCTCCAGAGTTGTGTTTCTTCCTTCCGTCTTGAGGGTATTATCGCGGTGGCGCGTTGCGGGCAAATGTGCGACTTGTAAACTGTCTGTAAAACTGTGTGCCGTAGGGCAAGTTGCCAACTTGCCCCACTCCGGCGGCCGCTCCCCTCTCCTGATTTGTGCAGTTCAAATCAGGAGACGGGTTGGGGGTGAGGCTCGCAATGCGCGCAATCACGCTGCTCGGCGGCCTCGATGGCCTGATCGGAACTCCAGAAGAAGTTCTCCTCACCGATCAATTCGATCAACCCGCCTTGCTCCAGCGTGCGGCGCACGGCCGGGGGTGTGCCCGCCAGCATGAGCGTGCCGCCTTGCGCGTGGATGCGCTCCGCCAGCCGCGTCAGCGCCTGCAGGCCGGACGTATCAATCCGTGGCATCCCGCGCGCCGACAGGATCAACGCGTGCGTATCGCCCAGCGCCGCAAACGCCTCATTGAAGTTGCCCGTCGCCGCAAAGAACAACGGGCCGGTAATATAAGCCACGCGCACGTGCTGACATTGGCCCTTCGTCTCGATGCCGCGCAGCCGCAGTTTGTCCGCATCCACATCCTGCACCTCGATGTCGATGTCCGCCATCTGGCTCAGGAACAGCGCGCCCGACAGGAACGCGCCGATCAAAATCGCCTGCGTCAGATCGAGCGTGATCGTCGCCAGCATCGTCACGCCAAACGTGATCAACGCCTTCTGCAAGCGATGCTTCGCAAAATAGTGAATCGCCTCCCACTCATTCATGCGCCACGCCGTCACGATCAGCACGCCCGCCAGCGCGGCCAGCGGGATGCGGGACATGATCGGCGCGAGCAGGAACATCGAGGCGAGCAGGGCGATCGAGTGGATGATGCTCGTCAGGCGCGTCTGCCCGCCCGATTTGATCCCCACGCTCGATCGCGCGATCGCCGCCGTCGCCGGCACGCCGCCAAAGAGGGGAATCACGATGTTGCCCACGCCCTGCGCCACCAGCTCTTGATTGGCGTGCAGTCGAATGCCCGTCATATTGCTGGCGACTGCGCCGCACAACAAACTCTCGACTGCGCCCAACGCCGTGATGGTAAAGGCGGGTGTGAGAAAGTCCGACAGTTGATTCAACGGAATCGCGGCCAACGACAACCGATCGGCCAGCAGCAGCGTCTGCGGAATTTCGCCGATGACGGCCACCGGCCAATTGACGATCGCGTTTAACACCGTAGCCACGATGATGCCCAACAGCGAAGCCGGAAAACGCGCGCTCCATTGCCTGGGCCACAGCAGCATGATAGCGACAACCACCGCCCCGATCGCCAGCGCGTGCCAATCGGGCGTAAACCCGCCGTTGGCATAACCGACCAACTTCAGCGCCGCCGATTCCGTGCCGGGCGTCTTCACGCCCAACAGGTTATCCAATTGCCCGATCGCGAT